>JBIIWL010000290.1:0-2824 GCA_044338885.1 Fibrobacteria bacterium | reverse complement strand
CCCCATTCTAACACCGCACCCCCAAAAAACATGCCGTTTCGAAGCAGCCCCTAGTACGAGCCGCCTGTCGTTTGATTTTTTTCCACCATTTGGGGCTGTTTCGCGGTATATTCCGGCGACTGCTCTAAAAGGAATCGTATGCGCAACCTGACCCGCTCCACACGTTTGACCCTCGCCGCCCTTGCCCTGCTCGGCTTGCCCACCGCCGCACTGGCCGGCCCCGCTGACTCGGCTTGGGTTCCCATGTTCAACAAAGCCGACACGAGCCTGGCCACGAACTGGGATATCAAGATTCGTTATTCCGCCATGAATGTGGATACGCGTGGCACATTCCGTCGCGCAATCGTCGGGTCGGACACGGTTCTGGAAGTGAACTACTCGGGCTACACCACCTTCAATAACCCTTCTGAAACCCATGGCAATATCGGGTATAAAATCCGCCCGTTCAACTACTACGTCGTGCGCGTCGAGCATCAGTTCTACGGCTCTCAGCCCGCGAACGCACCGACTTGGGCGTTGCAAAACAACGGCATCATGCACCACTCGCAATCGATCGCAAGCTTCGGCATCAATCAGGATTTTCCGATTAGCTTGGAAGCACAGTTGTTAGGCCCTGCCAATACGGGCGCCGATAACAACAGCTCCATGAACCTTTGCACCCCGGGTACCGCGTTTTATACCACGTTAACGGGCGGCTCGGTGAATACAAACCACTGCGTATCCGCAACCACCAAAGACCGTAATGCCGCTTTAGCCCCCAACTGGGCATGGGCCCGCGTAGAGGCTTACTCCGATTCAGTGATCAAGTATTACTTCAAGGATTCGCTCGTGTATACCTTCTACCGCCCGGTCGAATACAGCGGCAACGTCGCGAACAACACGCAAACCATCACCAACAATAAAGCCATCAAGGGCGGTTATATCATCTTGCAAGGTGAATCGGCACCCACCCGCTTCCGCCGTGTTGAAGTCCTCAACCTCGAAGGGTGCATGACCACCACCGATGCGAACTACAAGTCGTATTTGATCAAGCATGATTCGACCGCATGCGCGGGGTCAACCGGTATTCGCGGAACCAGCGCGGCTGATGCCCGCTACGCGGCCCCGTTGACCATGGTCGGCAACGCGATCAAGGTCGGTGGCACCGAGCGCGTGACGCTTGATGTGTTCGATATGCAGGGCAACCGCATCGGCAGCCACAGCGCGCAGGCGCCGTTCCAGTGGTCGCCCGCCGTCAAGACCAGCGGGCTCCATGTCATCCGAGCCCAATCCTCGAAGGGAACGTATTCGCAGAAAGCGGCGTTGTACTAAAAGGAGCCGTCAGCTATTTGCGGTCAGGTAAACCCAAACAAAAGCGCGTGACCCAGAATCAAAAAAGCCTCCCACTGGGAGGCTTTTTTATTTTCGAATCACATCACAAGGACCTACAAAACTCTTCCCATGTGTTCCCTGATCGCTGACAGCTGACAGCTTTCCCTTACATCCCCATCCGAATCGTCTGGTGACGCTTGGGGCCCAGTGACAGCATGCCCACGGGCACGTCGACCAGCTCGGCCAAGCGGTTGAGGTACTTGAGCGCGTTCGGCGGAAGATCCTTCGCATCGGTGATGCCCGTGGTATCGGCATTCCAACCCGGCAAGGTCTCATACACCGGCTTGACGCGTTCGAGGCGGGCGAGCGACGAGGGGAAATCATCCACACGCTGACCATCGATCTCATAGTGCGTGCAAATCTCGATCGTGTCGAACGAATCAAGCACGTCGAGCTTGGTCACCGCCAGATGCGTCAGGCCATTAACCTGCGCCGCACGGCGCACCACCACGGCATCAAACCAACCACAGCGACGTTCGCGACCGGTGGTCGCTCCGAATTCGTGACCGATGCGGCGCAACTCGGCGCCGAGTCCGCCTTCGATCTCGGTGGGGAACGGACCGTTGCCGACACGCGTTGTGTAGGCCTTTACCACGCCGATCACTTGTTGAATCGCGGTCGGGCCCACGCCCGAACCCGCACAGGCAGCGCCTGCCACGGTATTGGAAGAGGTCACAAACGGGTATGTGCCATGGTCGACGTCCAAGAACGTGCCTTGCGCGCCCTCGAAGATCAGCCCTTTATTGTCTTTGATGGCTTTGGCCAAAAGAGCGACGCAGTCAGCGACGTAAGGGCGAAGCTTCTCGCCATAGGCGCGATACTCCGCATGCACCGCATCCACACCCACGGGCTCGCCGCCGTAAATTTTCGTGATGATCTCGTTGTGTGCCGCCAAAGCTTTTTCGAGGCGGGCGCGCAGCAAATCATCTTCAAGCAAATCACCCACGCGCACGCCCACGCGTGCGACCTTATCGTAATACGCCGGGCCGATGCCACGGCCGGTCGTGCCGATCGCATTCTTACCAGCGGCCTTCTCTTTCAACTGGTCGAGCAATTTATGCGTCGGCAACACGACCTGAGCCGCTTCTGACAACCACAAACGACCGCGCGCGTCGATGCCCTTTGTGAGCACGTCTTCAATTTCGATCAGCATTTGCGCCGGATCAAGCACCACGCCATTGGCGATGATGCAGGTTTTGCCTTGATGCATCAAGCCGGAGGGCAGCAGGTGGAACACGAACTTTTGATCGCCCACCTCAACGGTGTGGCCCGCGTTCGCTCCGCCCTGAAAACGGATCACGTAATCCGCTTCCTCGGTCAGATAATCGACCACTTTGGCCTTGCCCTCATCACCCCACTGGGCACCCACGACAACACGATTGGCGACACGATTCGGCATACTCTCGACTTTCCTTAGAACCATGAAAAAAGGCCGCTTATTCAAAAAAACGGC
>JBIIWL010000289.1:0-2825 GCA_044338885.1 Fibrobacteria bacterium | reverse complement strand
CAGGTGACCGTGCTCACGTTGATCGCGCTTCTGCTCGGACGCATGCGGCGCGTGAGCGCCGACGAAGGCTTGCGCATTTGCCAAGCTCTGCAGGCCATCCCCGGGCAGATCCGCGAGATCCTCGATCAGAACGATGCGATCCGCGAGATCGCCAAGCAGTATGTCGACCACCGCAACTTCCTCTATCTGGGGCGTGGTTTCAACTACCCAGTGGCCCTTGAAGGTGCGCTCAAGCTGAAAGAAATCTCATACGTACACGCCGAAGGTTACCCGGCGGCCGAAATGAAACACGGGCCGATCGCCTTGATTGATGCCGACATGCCCACCGTGGTGATCTGCCCCACCGACGCGCTGTTCGACAAGGTGATTTCCAACATGCAAGAGGTGAAGGCGCGCGGGGGCCGCATCCTCGCCGTCACGGATTCCACCAACGGGCACCTCGATGGCGTGGCCGATCACGTGATTCGCGTGCCGAAAACTTTGCCGGCCCTCACGCCGCTGCTCCACGTCGTGCCCTTGCAGCTGCTCGCCTACCATATCGCCGTCATGCGTGGCTGTGACGTGGATATGCCGAGAAATTTGGCGAAAAGCGTTACGGTCGAGTGATGAGGTATCCAGCTTTAATGCTCAATGAGCAATGCTCAATGCTCACGGGGTTCGAAAGTAATGTTCAGGAATATTTCGACAGTGGAGCGTTCCAAGGAAATCTTGACAATCGTGGATTGCCAGTTTTTGAACATTGTGCATTGAGCATTGAGCATTCCATCCCATGACGCAACTCCAACAAGTTCTCGACCTCGGTTATGAGGTTAAGCTGCCCGTGTTCGAGGGGCCGCTTGATCTGTTATTGTACTTGGTGGAAAAGAACGAGCTCAACACAAAAGACATTTCGATCGCGGCGATCACCGATCAATACCTCGAACACTTGGCCGCACTCTCCAAGACCGACTTGGGTGAGGCGGGTGAATTTTTGGTGATGGCCTCGCGGCTGATGCGTCTTAAAGCGCGCGAACTGTTGCCTGCCGACGATAAAGACCCGCTGGAAGAGATGGAGTACTTGCTTGATCGGCAGGCTCTGATCGCGCAGATGCTCGAGTATCGTAAATTCAAAGAGGCCGCACGCTCGCTGCGCGATATTGAGGCGCGCAACTTTGGCGCCATGCCGCGTGGTCGGACCGAGCGTCCACCCGCGAGCGCCCTCGCGGCATTGGACAATGCGGGCACGAGCGGTGTGCCGGCGGCGCCTTCGCCCCAAGAGTTGTGGGACGAAGAAGGCGAAAGTGAAGCGGGTATTTATGATCTGCTGGCCGCTTTTAAAAGCGTACTGGCGATTAAGCCGCGGATTCCCGTGCATGAAGTGGAGATCGACGAGGTCACCATTGAAGACCGCATGCAGCATGTTGAAACCGAACTGGTCGATACCGGCCGCATTCTGTTCGAAGATTTGTTCGGCAACGACCCACGCGTCATGGCCAAGGTCGTGACCTTTATGGCCCTACTAGAGCTCTGCAAACTTGACCGCATTGTGGTGCGTCAGAATCGTGCCTTGGGCACCATTTGGGTGTACCGCAAAGATGCGCTTAAGGCCACCGCCGGTGATGACCGCTCCGAGGCCATCGCCCAGGAGCTTGCCGCGCCTGAGCCCGAACCCGATGAAACGGTACTCGACATCAAACCGGGTTTGGTGACCTGGGTGCAGGAGCAGATTCTGCAGCGCAAATCTCGCTCGGCCCTCGACCAAGTGTTGCTCGACTTGGAGCGCGAACTGCGCGAGGAGGCTCTGGAAACCGAGGCGCCGCCGGCGCCCGAAGGCTTGGTCGGTTTAGAATCTCTCGCGCAGGCGCTTGAGCCGGGGGCCCCCGAGGTGGCCGAAACGGCCCCGGATGCCCCGCCTGAGGACGAAGCCGAGGAGCCCGTATAACCCATGGAAAATCAACGGTATACACACCAGAGCACCGGGTGTGGGCCCCGTTATTTCTAACTTCCTGACTCGGTAAAATCCGGTTAAACCTTCATTTTTAAACAGAAATCAAGACTTCCGCGTGAACGATACGACGCCAAACCCTGAAGAGCTCGCCGAAGGCCCGTTTGTTGAGGCGCCTGAATCGGCCGCACCTGGGGATGACATCGTGACATCGGCCGAAACCCAGGCGCCCCCCGAAACCGAACAGACCGACCTCTCCACCCCCCAAAACGCCCCTGAGCTTTCAGCAGAGGCGGATGAGGGCGATGAGGATCAGACACCGGTTTGGATCCCCGAGCCCGACAAACTGTTGTTGTCGTTGTTGTTCGCCTCGCATGAGTATTTGGATGCGCGCTCGTTACGCGAGATCATGGGCCCCGAGTGGGACACGCCGCGTTTACGTCAGCTGATCAAAAAGTTGAATCGCGATTTGGAAAGCACGGAATATCCGTTTGAGATCACGGAGACCGAAGGCACGTTCCGGTTGCGGACCTTGCCGAAGTTTTACCCGTGGACGCGCAAGCTGTTCAAAGACGCCGCGCCGCGCCGCTTGTCGCAAGCCGCGCTCGAGACGTTGGCGATCGTGGCGTACAAGCAACCCGTGACCAAGGCCGAGATCGAATCGATTCGCGGTGTGAACGTGGACGGCAGCATGAAGACGCTGCTCGACAAACGACTGATCGATATCGGCCGTCGCTCCGACACTCTGGGCCAAGCCTTTACGTATCACACCACGCGCGACTTTATGCGCTACTTCGGCATTAGCCGCGTGCCCGACGATTTACCGCGCTTGTCAGAGTTTGAAGGCATCCTCAATGCCCAGTCGTTGATTCCGCAAATGGGACTCGACGGCGAGATCCAC
>JBIIWL010000287.1:0-2836 GCA_044338885.1 Fibrobacteria bacterium | reverse complement strand
GCCTGCAGTGGTTGCCGCCGGTTCTGCAAGATTCAATGTCGTACCTGAAGGCGGAGGGCGACTTCCGGTTTTACAAGGAATATGCGCGGCGGTACACCTTTGCCTTCCGTGTCTCTGGCGGTTTTTCAGAGGCCCTGGGCGGGCGTCAGAATCCTCATCAGTATTACGTCGGTGGCGAGTCGTATACGTTTAATGCCCATGCCAACTACGAGAACCTGCCCGATAATCTTGCGCAGTTTTATTTCTCGGATCTCGACTTTCCGCTGCGTGGGTATGATGTGTTTGACTTTAGAGGCACGCGGAAGTTCATCACGAACTCGGAATTCCGATTCCCCTTCGTTCGTGAATTATCGTTCGATTGGCCAGCGCCGTTTGCCATCACCAACGTGATGGGTAACTTGTTTGTGGATTACGGCGGTGCGTGGAGCGAGGGCGACCCGTTTGACCAGTTTGGGCTGGGTCTGGGGTACGGGTGGCGGATGAATCTTGGAATCTTCATCCTCAAATACACCCGCGCGTATTCGATTCAGGGCATGGCGGAAAAGCACAAAGGGCCAAGAACCTATTGGTCGATGGGGTCGGAGTTTTGACCGTGAGAGGTCGATCCGCCCGAAATTACGGGTATTTGATGGGGGCAGACCGTCATTCTGGGATCACCCGAATGGGAGCGGCACAAGTGTATTCTACTTTTGGCACCCCGCCTGCGGTCGCTGAGCTTGACTTAGCGACGGGGTGGAACGGGAGGCCGGCATGAAATTGACGGATCGACTGACGGAACAGTGCGTGATCGTGGACTGCCAAAAACCGGTCTGGCGAGAGGTCGTCGGCGAAATGGTAGACCGATTGTGTACCGTTCACGGCATCGACGAGCGCGAACGTATTCTCGCCGCCGTGCTGGACCGCGAGTCCAAGATGTCGACCGGCATCGGGTGCGGGCTTGCCGTGCCTCACGCCAAGGTCGACTTTCTCGATGAAATGCTGATTGGCGCCTGCTCGGTCAAGCGCGGTCTTGAATGCGATGCCATCGATAAGCAACCCGTGTACCTCCTCTTTTTGATCATTTCGCCCGCGAGCACGGTTGGCCCGCACATTCGGGCGTTGTCGGCAATTTCGCGCTTGTTGTCGGATGCCGACATCCGTAAAACCTTGATTCAAGCCGAAACCCCCGTTGAATTTTACGCAGGCCTCGTCGCCGGCGAAGCGAAGTACGCATGACCGACGCCGTCGAAAAACCCGCCAAAAAACCCGCGGTAAAAAAAACAACAGCCGCGGTTAAAAAACCTGCGGTTAAAAAATCAGCGATGCCCGCTGGCGATGGTAAGACTTTGATCATCGCGGAAAAACCGAGCGTCGCCCAAGATTTAACCCGCGCTTTGCCCGGCCCGTTTTCAAAGCAAGACAATTATTGGGAAGGCCCGCACCATGTGGTGTCCTTCGCGCTGGGTCACCTGGTGACCTTGGCGACGCCCAAAGATATGGACGACCGGCACAAGACCTGGTCGCTCGATAATCTGCCGATTATCCCCGAGAAGTTTTCGATCATGGCCTTGCCCAAGACCAAGACTCAGCTCGCGACCCTGGGTAAACTCATGCGCCGTAAAGACGTGACGGCGCTTGTGAACGCCTGTGACGCCGGCCGCGAAGGTGAATTGATCTTCCGTTATATCGTGCAATACGTGTCGGAGTCCAAGCCGGTGACGATGCCGATCAAACGCCTGTGGTTGCAGAGCATGACGGGTACGGCCATCGCCGAGGGCCTCGCCAACCTCCGCGACGACGCGGACATGAGCAACCTGGCCGCCGCGGCGCAAAGCCGCTCCGAGGCCGACTGGCTGGTGGGTATCAATGGTTCACGCGCGCTCACCGGGTATCAGTCCCGGCGCGGCGGGTTCTTTTTAACGCCGTGCGGCCGCGTGCAAACGCCGACGCTCTCGATGATCGTGCACCGCGAGGAAGAACGCAACCGTTTCGTCGCGCGTGACTATTCCGAAGTTCACGCCTTGTTCGACATCAAAGGCGGCGGTGAATACCCCGGCCGTTGGTTCGACCCTGCGTTTAAAAAAGACGAGACCGACGATGCGCTCAAGGCCGAACGCATTTGGGACGCGGCGCGTGCCGCCGCCATCGCCGCTAAATGCCTCGGTAAACCAGCCAGCGTTACGGAGACCTCTAAGCCCGTGACGCAAAGCTGCCCGGGCCTGTACGACTTGACCACCTTGCAGCGCGAGGCCAACGGTCGCTTTGGCTTTAGCGCCAAGAACACCCTCGGCATCGCGCAAGCGCTGTACGAGCGCCACAAAGTATTGACCTACCCGCGTACCGACAGCCGCCATTTGCCCGAGGATTACCTCCCGGTCGTCAAAGATTTGATGGGCAGCTTGCGCGGTGGTGAGTTCGGCAAGTTTGCGGGCGAGGCGCTCGACAAAAATTACGTGCGGCTAGACAAGCGTATTTTCGACGGCAAAAAAGTGTCCGACCACTTTGCCATTATCCCCACGCAGGTGTTGCCGGAAGGGCTCAGCGAGCCCGAACGCAAGATTTACAACTTGGTGACGCAGCGCTTTTTGGCGGTGTTCTTTCCGACCGCCCGGTATTTGCAGACCACGCGTATTTCGGTGGTGGAAGACGAGTCGTTCCGCACCGAAGGTAAGGTTCTTGAGGCCGCCGGGTGGAAGGCCATTTACGGCACCGAAGTGGGTGATGAAGAAAACGTGCTGGCCGCACTCATCCCGGGTGCGGGCGTGATGGCCAAAGAGGTGGAGGCTCGCGCCGACCGCACCCGCCCACCCCCACGCCGGAACGAATACACCGTGCGGTCTTTCATGGAAAGCGCCGG
>JBIIWL010000286.1:0-2843 GCA_044338885.1 Fibrobacteria bacterium | reverse complement strand
CCATGGTCCCCACCTTCTTGGCGGCCAGTGATGTCTTTCTCATGCCGTTCCCGTGGAACCATCATTACGCGTACAACATGTCGCCCATGAAAATGTTCGAATACATGGCGGCTGACCGTCCCATCGTCGCGACGAAATTGCCCTCGGTTGAAGAGGTTTTGACTGACGGAGAGAACGCCCTGCTCGCCGAACCGGGTGACCCCATCACGCTGGCGGCGGCCATCCGTCGCCTGCTGACCGAGCCGTCCCTCGCGCAAAGCCTGGCGACCCGTGCCCGTGAGGCCGCCGGCACCTACTCATGGCATAACCGCGCCGCACGTGTGCTCAAGTTGATGACGTCTGTACCCAAGGTTTCAGCGCCATGAAAATACTCCACGTCGTCACCACGATCGAACGCGGGGGAGCCGAAAACCACCTTGCTGATTTGGTGCGCGCTCAAGTCGCTAAAGGGCACACCGTGATGGTGGCCTACCTGAAGCGCCCGCCTTATTGGCAGCCCGAATTCGAAAAAGCCGGCATTCAGGTGGTCGCTCTGGGCATGCGCCGTTACGGCGATCCGCGCGCTGTGTTCAGATTGCGTCGCGCGGTTCAAAACTTCGCGCCCGCTGTGGTGCATGCCCATATGCCACCCGCCGAGCTGTATGCGCGAGTCGCCCTGTTGGGTCTCAGTCATATCCCCTTGGTCATCAGCAAACACAACGATGAACCGTTTTACCCCGGTCGGTATGCCGATGCCTTGGGGCGTTGGGTGGCCTCAAGAGCCGCTTTCATCATCGCCATTTCGTCTGCCGTCAATGCCTACACCGCCAAACGTCGGTTCAGCCCTGCTGATCGTATCGTAACGATTCCCTATGGGCTCGACACGAGACCTTACAGTGCGGTCGCCCCCTCTGCCATTGAGGCCTTACGTCACGAGTGGGCGGTTCCCACCGATGCGTTGTTGTTTGGGACCGTGGCGCGCTTTGTGCCCCAAAAATCGCTGCATGATTTGTTGCAGGGGTTTGCCTTGTATCGGTCAACGGGCGGTCGCCCGGCGCGGTTGGTTTTGGTTGGCCGTGGCCCTCTTGAGTCTGAGTTGAAGGCGCTTGCCGATCGTTTGGGTATCGCGGGTGAGGTGGTATGGGGCGGGTTTCGTGAAGATGTGCCCACCGTGATGCGGTCTCTCGATGTATTCGTGCTCACCTCGATCTACGAAGGGCTGGGGTTGGTGTTACTCGAAGCCATGGCGGCAGAAAAACCGGTGGTGGCCACTCGAGTGAGTGCTATCCCTGAGGTCGTTGATGAGGGCGTGAGCGGGTTACTGATACCCCCGCGCGACCCGGCGGCCCTCGCCGAGGCGTTTTCGCGCATGAGTGCTGATGATGTGCGCCACACGATGGGTCAGCGCGGGCGCGCCCGCGTTCAGGCGGTGTTTGATCTCGATGTGATGGTCGACCGAACCGATGACGTCTACGCGCGGTCTTGCGCCCTCAACAATTCAGGTAAAGGCGGAACAGCATGAACACGAAGCTCTATTGGCATGGGAATGCCGCCAAGGTTAAAATCATCGACGAGATCCTCATGCGTACGGCGGAGGCGCGTGCCCGTGGCGAGGTCATTACCATATTTGAATTTGGGTGCGGCGATGCTGGCGCGTGGCCTGAAATATTGCGCGATCACCCCGGGTTCAATTGGATCGGGTACGAGCCGGGGCCGAACGTTGCCGCCGCGCGCAAGCGACTTGAAGGGTTCGCGGCGCGGTTTTTAACCGATGAGGAGGTGGAAACCGCTACCATCGAAGCCGATTACATCGTCAGCTTCAGCGTGTTCGAGCACGTTTATGACCGCGTTGCGTATTTGCGGAACGCCAAACGGATGCTCGCGCGCAACGGGCTGTTTTTCCTCAACTATGACGATGGCCATTTTCGGAATACGCTTGAATGGGAACGTCGCGCCACATGGAGGCCCTCCTTTTCCGTGTTCATCCACAATCTTCTCGCGCCGTTTTTAGCGCGTATCGGCCGGGTGGGAGATTTTCAGAAGCGGGTGCCGCGCACCGAAATGGATACCATGGTGAGCGGCTTGGGTTACTCCGTGCGCGATGAGTTTTACAGCAACCTCGGTTCGCTCAAAGCGATCGCACGAACCATCCCTCCCGAGCAGGCGTCTGACTTTTCTCGCATGTGGGTGGAGCTCGAGGACCGGCTGAACCGTGAGTTCAAAAACGAAGGGCGTACCCAGCGCGGCGATTCTGTGAACCTGTGGGTTTCGATGGCATCGCGCACACTCGTTTTGGGGCATTAACCATATGTGTGGCATTGTAGGGTATCAGACACAGCGATCGCGTACAGCGGAGTCCCTCCTCGGTCTGGCACAGGCCATGGCCGGTGAGATCGTCCATCGCGGGCCCGATGCCGAAGGCGTCTGGTGTGACGATGCTGCAGGTTTAGCGCTCGGTCACCGTCGCCTTTCCATTCTCGAACTGTCGCCGCACGGGGCGCAACCCATGGTTTCCCGGTCGGGGCGCTATGTGTTGACCTTTAACGGCGAGATTTACAATCACCTCGACGTGCGTCGGGAGCTGGAAGGCCATGGCGTGCGGGAGTGGCGTGGCCGATCGGATACGGAGACCTTGGTAGAAGCGATCGCCGTGTTCGGGTTCGAAGGTGCGCTCGCCAGAATGACCGGCATGTTTGCGTTTGCGGTGTGGGACCGCACAGAACGTGTGTTGCGCATGGCCGTTGACCGCCTGGGTGAAAAGCCGCTCTATTACGGTCAACGTCCCGGTGAATTTTTCTTTGCCTCTGAATCTCGTGCCTTTCGCGTGCTACCGGGCTGGAGCCCGACTGTGGACCGCAACGTGT
>JBIIWL010000285.1:0-2845 GCA_044338885.1 Fibrobacteria bacterium | reverse complement strand
GTCTGGCCCTCAAATCGAAGTTTTACGTGAGCCCGGGTTCGGAACAGGTCTTCGACACCGCGCGCCGCGACGGCTACCTCGGTACGCTCGACGCCCTCGGCGCGGTGGTAATGGCCAATGCCTGCGGCCCGTGCATCGGTCAGTGGAACCGCAAAGACATGCCCGAAGGGGCGAACAGCATCATCACCTCGTTCAACCGCAACTTCCGCGGCCGCAACGATGGCAATAATGCGACGCTCGCGTTCATCGCCTCCCCCGAATTGGTGACGGCCTACGCCGTAGCCGGTGACTTGCGCTTCAACCCCATCACCGACAGCCTCACCGCCCCTGATGGCACGAGCTTTAAGCTCGCCCCGCCGGCGGCTGACGCGCTCCCGCCGCAGGGCTATCAGTTCAACGACGGTGGCTTTGTGCCGCCGGCCGCTGATGGTTCAAAGGTCGAGGTTGTGGTCAGCCCCGACAGCCCGCGCTTGCAGATACTTGCGCCGTTCGCCAAGTGGGATGGTCACGACATCACGGGCGCACGCGTGCTGGTTAAAGCGGCGGGCAAGTGCACCACCGACCATATCTCCCCCGCCGGCAAGTGGCTCTCCTTCCGTGGGCACCTCGACAAGATTTCCGACAACGCGTTCTTGGGCGCAACCAACGCCTTCGCCGGCGAAGGCCGCGGCATTGGGACCGGGTTTAACGTGGTCTCAGGCGAGACCGGTAAGACCTACTCGACCATCGCGCGCGACTACAAGGCGCGTGGTCTCGGTTGGGTCGTGTTCGGTGAAGAGAACTACGGCGAAGGCAGCTCGCGCGAGCACGCCGCCATGTCGCCCCGTTTCTTGGGGGGTAAGGCTGTGATCGTGAAGAGCTTCGCGCGTATTCACGAGACCAACCTTAAAAAGCAAGGTCTCTTGCCGCTGCACTTTGTGAACACCGCCGATTACGATAAGGTGCGTGAAGATGATGTGGTGGCGGTCACGGGTCTTGCGACCTTTGCGCCGGGCAAAAACCTCACCATCACGCTGACGCATGCGGACGGATCGACGGATTCATTCGACGTTTCGCACACGTTCAACGCCGAACAGATCGAATGGTTCAAGGCCGGCGGTGCGCTCAACTTGATGAGGTAGGTACAAGCCGACCGTAGTCCGCACACATTGGGCTCGGGGTCATTCCCGGGCCCTTTTTTTATGCGGTTCGTTCATACAGAACACAAGATCGGCCACAATGAGCCGCAGACAGAGCCCGTTGAGAGAATCATTGAGACGGACCATCGGGCGAAAATCTCGATTTTCGCAAACACAAACCAAAAAATGCCCCGACGGCGCCGCAATGCGTCACAGAGGCCTAGTTTGATCGTTGATGGCTGACAGCTGACGGCTCTTAGCTATCTTCCCCCCTCGTGGATCAACCCTTCGCAGCACCCCCTTCTGCGGAAGCCGCCTCGCCGATTCGGGATTACGATTACCCAATCACCCTCGGCGACCGTTTCCTAGAACTCGTCAAACGCGCCATTCCCGGCGAAGAGACGCGGCATCATATGCTCGCGCCTTTTGCCCGTGCGCTGACGGCCCTTCCGCCCCGTTATACCCTGCCCATCGGACTGGAAAAAACCCTGCGTTTTCATGACCGCAGCTTGCCCATTTTACTCGGCTCGCCCATCATGCTGGCCGCCGGTGGCAATAAAACCGCCGCGCATTTACCCGCGTTCGCCTCCCTCGGTTTTGGCGGGATCAGCGTCGGTTCGGCCACCCTGCACCCGTGGGAGGGTAACCCGTTCCGCCCGCGCGTCCGCTTGCTGCCGCAAGACCGCGCCATGCAGAACTCCATGGGCCTCAACAACCCCGGCATCGAACACATCGCCCGCGAAGTCGACAACGCGCTCGGCCGCTGCCACCGCCGTAAAATGGCCATCGGTATTAGTGTCACCGATACACCCGGGGTCACGGATCACGATCAAATCCTCCGTGAGATCGAAGCCTCGTTCCGCCGCGCTTACGGCGCCGCCGACTATGTAGAGCTCAACCTCAGCTGCCCAAACACCGGTACGGCCCGTCTCGACATGGACACCGACTTGATGGCGCGCTTGCTGAATCATGTGATGAACCTGCGTAAAACGTTGGTGCCCCGTAAAGCGGTGTTCGTCAAACTCTCACCCGACATGGGTGTTAAAACTTTGGATGCCGTTTTACAAATCGTGAACGATGCCGGAGTCACGGGTCTCGTGCTGTTCAATACCTTCCCCGGCGACAAGAGCAAATTCCTCCGTATGCAAACGCCGGCGGGCGAAATTGAGCCGCTGAACGCCAAAGGCAGCCGTGGCGGCGTATCGGGTCGCATTCTGTATCAGAATACCTTGCCTGCCGTGCGGTTCATCCGCTCGCAATTGCCGCATATGACCATCTTTGCCTGTGGGGGCGTGGATCATGGTGGTAAAGTGTTAGACCTTCTGGAGGCTGGCGCGGACGCGGTGCAAGCGTACACGGTGCTCGCTTACCGCTACAACGCCGTGCGCGCCATGAACAAAGAGTTATTGGCCGCGATGCGCGCCAAAGGGTTGACCTCGCTCGACGGTTACGCGCCGTGGAAAAAAGATTGAGACGTAGGACGTAGGAAGGCGTACTCGTACATCGTACTCCTACGCGTACTCGAAATCTTGTGTTCCCTGAAAACTCGAGTACGAAGTACGAGTAGGAGCACGAGCACGCATGAGGCGGCATCCTCCATCCCCCGTCCAAACCTCATTTAAAAAACGACTTCTCCTCTTCCGTCATTTTACGGCGTTCCCTCTTTAGAAACGCGTGCCCCCCTTTGGCCTCGAACGCCAGCAGCCACCATTCGCGTCTTAATGAAG
>JBIIWL010000284.1:0-2860 GCA_044338885.1 Fibrobacteria bacterium | reverse complement strand
TGCCCCCAGGCTGAGGAAGCGTATCTTTACCGCCATGAAAATCCGTATCGAAGCCCACTCCAAAGCCATTAAAAACACCCCCCTTCAGGTTCTGTGGGCCGACGAGAAGAAACTCACCGGCACCTTAACCACCGATGATGCCCCGCTGTGGTCGAAGTCGGTCCAAAGCCTGCTCAACGGCCAGGCCGATAAGTCGATCACACTCGACAGCGAACAATTCACGCACGGCGCGCGCCGCTTGTTGGTCGCCCAGCTACCCAAGCGTAAAGGCCTCGACCGCAGCGAACGTTTGCGCCTCGCCGCCGGTGCCGCCTTTGACGCCGCGCGTGCACGCGCCGTCCCCTCTGTGACCCTCCTCCTTGATCGCGCCTCCTCAGGCGATGTGCGCGCCGTACTCGAAGGCCTGCGTTATGCAGACTATTCCTTTGAGGCCTACAAGTCGGCCCCGGTTCAAAAAGCCTCGCCCGAAGTCGTTTTGCGCGTGAATGACGCCGACAAAAAAGCGGCCGATGCGGCGCTCAACGAGACGACGATCTTGTTTGGTCACATGAAAAATTTGCGCGACTGGGTGAATACACCTGGGTCTGACCTTGACCCGGCGACCTTCGCCGGTATTGCCGTCAAGCTGGCCAAAAAGCACGGCCTCACCGTCAAGGTGCGCAACGAAAAGCAATTGCAAGCCGAAGGGTTCTTGGGCCATTGGACCGTAGGCAAAGGTTCGAACCGCCCGCCGCGCATGGTCACCCTGCAATACAAGGGCGCACAGAAGGCCAAAGGGGCCAATCACTTCTGCATCGTTGGTAAAGGCGTAACCTTTGATACAGGCGGCATTAGCCTGAAGCCCTCGGCCTCGATGTGGGAAATGAAATGCGATATGGCCGGCGCGGCGACCACACTGGCCGCCCTGTGCACCATTGCGGACCTCAAGCTCAACGCCAACGTGAGCGCGGTGCTGTGCCTCGCCGAAAATCGCCCCGGCAACGCCGCGGTATTGCCCGGCGACATCTTCAAAGCCCGCAACGGTAAAACCATCATGGTGGACAACACCGATGCCGAAGGCCGCTTGGTCTTATCGGACGGCCTCTATGAGGCCGGCGCACTCGGCGCGACCCACATTGTGAACCTCGCCACGCTGACCGGTGCGGTGGTACGCGCCCTCGGCCCAGCCATGACCGGCCTGTTCGCGAACGATGCGGACTTTGGCGAGACGATCAAAAAGACCGGCACCGCGCAGGGCGAAAAGTTCTGGGAACTTCCGCTTGAGGCGGAATACCGCGAATGGATGGACGACCCGACCGCCGATATGAAGAACGTGACCAGCAAGGGCGAAGCGGGCGCGATCACCGCCGGCCTGTTCTTGCAGGAGTTCGTCCCCGAGGGTGCCAAGTGGTCGCACTGGGACATCGCCGGCACAGCGTTTGTCACCTCGCCCTGGAAGTACGTCAAGTCCGGGGCCACAGGGTTTGGACTCAAGACGCTGGTAGAACTGGCGAAGAAGCTGGGATAACGAGCGGTCAGCAGTCAGTGAACGAAGTGGTTCAGGCCCATCGTAGTGTTCCTGACCGCTGGCAGCTGAAACCTGACAGCTCTCCTGTTACCCCAAATCCTCCCCCGTCTCTCTGACCTCTTTATCTCGAGCCGCATCACGGAATTTTTCGCCGGGATCTTGGGGAGTTTCTGTGAGATCGACCGCTTCAAATTCGGGCGGTTCCTCCGCGACCCCGTATTGACCGCGGCCGACCGCTCCCGCATCGTCGCCTAGGCCGTCGGCGCCCAATCCTGCGGGGTGTTCATCGTGGGGCCCAGATTTTGGGGGCGTTGACTGTGTCATAGGAGCCTCGGTGTTTCACAACACCACATTGTGCCGTGCCAAACTGAATATACAGGGTTCCGCACCCGTGGTTCATAGCTACTTTTCCCCACCATGGAAAAGATCGCAGTTGTTGATTTTGGCGGCCAATACACCCACCTCATCGCCCGCCGTATCCGGCAATTGGGCGTTTATTCCGAGGTTGTCCCCTCCGATGTGAAAGCGGCCGACCTTTCGGCGATCGAGGGGCTCAAAGGCATCATTTTTTCAGGTGGCCCCTCCTCGGTCTACGAACCGGGTGCCCCCAGCTGCGACGCGCAGATTTTCACTTTGGGATTGCCCGTGTTAGGGCTCTGCTACGGCCATCAACTGATGGCGCGTACGCTCGGCGGCGAAGTCAAACGAGGCCTCGTGCATGAGTTCGGCCCCGCAGCGCTTAAGCCCGAATCGGGGCATCCGCTATTTGCCAACATCTCCCCCGAGAGCATGGTGTGGATGAGCCACGGCGATGAGGTCTCGACCCCCGCTCCCGGCTTCCGCAACATTGGGGCGACCGCCGATTGCGCGCAAGCGGCGGTCGGCGATGACACACGCAAATTCTACGGCATGCAATTCCACCCCGAGGTGACTCATAGTCTCGAGGGTCAAACCATGCTGCACAACTTCCTCTCGATCTGCGAATGCGCCTTCGATTGGAACATGGATCATTACGTCGAAACCATTCAAGCTCAGCTGCGCGTACAATGCGCGGGCAAAAAAGTCTTCTTACTGGTCAGCGGGGGCGTCGATTCGACCGTCGCGTTCGAACTCCTCAACCGCGCGCTCGGTGCCGATCGCGTTTTGGGCCTACACATCGATAACGGCCTGATGCGTAAGGACGAGAGCGCCGACGTGCTGAACTTTATGCACGCGCAAGGCTTCGACAACCTCAAAATCAAAGATGCGACCGACACCTTCCTCGCGGGATTGCGTGGCTTGGTTGAGCCCGAGGCCAAGCGTAAAGTGATTGGCGAAACCTTCCTTACGGTGAAGGACGCGGCCATTGCAGAA
>JBIIWL010000283.1:0-2862 GCA_044338885.1 Fibrobacteria bacterium | reverse complement strand
GTCTTGCACCAGCCCACAGAGCATGGGGCAATGAAAGTAGGCGAAGTTCACCAGAACGGGGCGGCCTGCAGAGAAAAATGCCCCCAGCTTAACCTCGTTCCCAGATTCATCAACGAATACAAGAGAGGTATCAATGCGCTCCCCGAGGCGTTCCTCGATTCCCGCACCGATGGTTGCTTGCTGCATGCCGCCTGCGGTATCGGGGGTCGACATATCTGGCAAAACCGCAAGTGCAGCAGCCAGTAGGGCAGGAGCTAACACGCCAAATTACCGCGACGTATTTTCGTTAACGATCGCCGACATAGAGGCTTCTACATCACCAAGCGCCTCAGTTTCTTCGGCACGATGTTCGATGAGCGACGTCTGTGCGGCCTCGGCACCGAGGGTGTCTTTGATTTTCAGCTCTTTGCCGGCAGCTGCAGGGACCCACAACGTGACGACTAAAACGAAGGTGAAAAGCATGACCAGGCTGAACGGAATGGCCCAGATGGCGTAGGTGCCTTCGAAGTCTTCGAGTTCGTGTCCGCCGTGGCCGTGTTCGTTATGGGAATGTGTGCTCATTTGGGGATTCCATTGTCGTAAGACAGGCATTCCGAAAGGCGAGGATCGCCGACCGGGATCAGGCTGGCCTGACGCATGTTGTGAACGAGGAAGAATAAATAAAACCCACCGATCGCAAGCAAGGACCCGATGTCAGAAATTCCGAAATGCGGCCCATGGTGGTGGAAATACGGCTGAATGAGCCAGTAGATGTCCACATAACACATCACGAGCAACAAAGCGGCACCGATCGAAAGCAAGGCGGGGCGACGCTTGATGTTATGCGACATGAGAAAAAGGAAGGGGAGCAAAAAGTGCAGCCAAGGGAGTGAAAGGCTGATGGTCTTCCAGCCGCCTTCGGCGCGATGGAGGAAAAAGAGGGTTTCTTCGGGGATGTTGGCGTACCAGATCAACATGAACTGGCTGAACGCGATGTAAGTCCAGAAAATGTTGTGACCGAACAGCAGTTTACCCATGTCGTGGTAATGTTCGACATTGACCGAAGTTTGCAAGTGGCCCGTACGCTTGAGCCAGGTGAGCACGAGAATGAGCGTGCAGTAGAACGCCACCACCGCACCGGCGAAGAAATAAACCCCGAACATGGTGGAGAACCAGTGGGCGTCGATAGACATGATCCAATCGATGGCGTAGAAGGTCAGGGTCAAACCGAACAGGATTAAACCGACGGTCGACACCTTGCCCATACGCACGCTGAGCGCCGGGTCGCGCGTTTCATCTTGCAGGCGCGAGGTGCGCAGGAACCACCAACCCAGAACGGACCAAACCACGAGATAGATGGCCGCACGAGCGTAGAAGAAGGGCTCATTTAAAAACCCGGACTTTGCTTGAATGAGCGCATCGGTGGCGCGGACCTCTTCATGCGACCAGTGGAACAAGTCGTGAACACCCGTGAGGAGGGGCAGAAACAGCACGGCGAGGATGAAGAGATTGCCGGCCAAGTTTTCAGCGGTGCGGCGTACGGTGACGCTCCAACCCACGCGCGCGAGGTGCTGCACCATCACGAAGAAGATGGCCCCCAGCGAGATGGCGAGGAAGAAGCTAAAAGAGGTCAGGTACGAGACGTACAGGCTTTGGCTATCCTGAAAGTACGCGAGGGCGCAAAGCGCCACGCCAATCAGACCGGCCCCTAAAAACCAGTTCGTGCTTTTGGCCAGCTTATTGTTGAGCTGGATTGTGTCGTGAGAATCAACCATGTCCATGCACCTCAGTTACTCTGTGTGGCGGCGTCGCCGTTTGCGCCTGTCGCGAGGCGGGTATGCTGCAAGGCACGGATGTAAGCGACGATCGCCCACCGGTCCTGTTCAGGGATTTGCTTACCATAGGCGGGCATATTGCGCACGCCGCGGCTGATCACCTGGAAAATTTGGCCATCGGGCATTTGCACGATGCGCTCGTCATGAAGGCTCGGCGGCGGCAAGAATCCACGCTTGACCACCATACCATTGCCCGCGCCTGAAGCCGAGTGACACGGGGTGCAATAGATATTGAAGCGCTGTTGGCCGCGTTCCATGAGCGCCGCGGTCACCTCAACCGGAATTTTGGCAACGGGGGCCAAAGTATCACCGCCGCGGTTGAACACATCGTCTTCTTTCAAGTGGCCGCGCGCGACCGTGCCGGCAGGCACCGGGCGCATATTGCGACCATCTTCGAAGAACGTATTGCCTTCATAGGCATTGTAGCGCGGCTGGAATTCCATGCCATGCATGATAAACAGCGGCGGTTTATGAGACGTTTGGCCCCGGCAGCCGGACAGAAGGACCGCCGCGCCCAGGAGGGCGAATCCCATCAGGGTGGTGGTTTTCAAGTCAGTCCTCCAGAACTTCGATGTGGGTGCCACCGATCGAGGCGAGTAGGTCTCGTGCCGATTCAGTGGTGAACTTGGGGTCGCGCGCTTCGATCGAAATAAAGAAGCCGTCATCGGTGGCCTTCTTGAAGTTTTCGCTGCGGAAGAGCGCATGGTAAAAACGGGGTAAGCCGTTTAACGCCAGCATGCCAAAAATGGAGCCGAAGGCGGTAAAGAGGATGCCGGGTTCGAAGGTGACGGGGATGTAGGCCGGATAGGCCACCATGGGCTTGCCGCCGATCAGCAGGGGATAGGCGAACTTGTGAATCCACAATTGCAGGCCAAAGCCGCCGAATGCGCCTGCCATGGCGCTGAAGAGGGCAATCCATCCGAGTTTGGAATCACCGATTCCCATGGCTCGTTCGATACCGTGAATCGGGAAGGGGGAGTGCACGTCCCACTTGGTATACCCTGCATCGCGCACTTTTTCAGCAGCGTGGTACACGTCGGCAGGAGTC
>JBIIWL010000282.1:0-2876 GCA_044338885.1 Fibrobacteria bacterium | reverse complement strand
ACCGGGGGGCGACCGGGGGGGGGGGGGGGGGGCTTCAGGCCATCCCGCGTCGCGGGGTGTGGGTGGGACACTCGGGGGCCAACTTGCTAGTTTCCCTAGGCTTAACCGCCTTCATTTTCGTCTCGGACGTCTCGCGCTGGAACACAACCACGGGCGAGGGGCCCTGCAACCGCCCACGGAGCTCTGCGTGCCACGTTTTCAGCCCCTCTATGCCCTGACTCTGGCCTTTTTCGGCCTGATCGCCGCCGCGCCCCTGCAGGCCCAATCCTATGAGTTCGTGGGGACCATCATCGACGACGTGCGCGGCGAGCCCGTGGGCGGCGTGGACATTTTCATGCCCGACGGCCGTAAGCTGGGTACCAGCCAGTCCAGCGGACGTTTTGAAGTCACGGTCAACAATCGCCGCGCCACCGTGATTTTCAAGCGCGAAGGGTTTCGCGACTTTGAACAAAACCTCGGCGACCTGCCGCGCTTGGTCGACATCGATGTGTTTATGGAATCCAACGTGCGCGAATTGGACGAAGTCACAACCTACGCCCCCCGACGCGCGCTTGACCCCAGCGGAGCCCAAACCATCGACGAATTGGAATCACTGCAGGGCATGCGTATGGATCTCAACGACCACCTGCGCCAAATGCATGGCGTGGCGGGTATGAACGAGTTCACCGGTGACATTTCCATTCACGGGTCGCGCACGCAAGACGTGACGCATTACCTGGGCAAAAGCCGCGTCCCCAGCCTCCGCCATTTGGAATTCGGGTTCCCCGGCAACCAGAGCGTGCTCAACCCCCGCTTGCTCAAGTCGGTGACACTGGCCGACAACCCGGCCAAGGGGCCGCTGAACCAAGGCAACGCCTCGGCCCTCGTCTACGACCTTCAGGAGGGCGACCCGGAAAACATCCGCGGCGACCTCGTGCTCGGCTCCACCAACCGCGAACTGAATTTATCCTCCTATTGGGGCGAACGCACCAACCTCTTTAGCGCGCGCTACCTCGATCCCAACGGCCTAGGCGCGCTCGGCCGCCAATTCTTCACCACCCCCAAAGACGTGCGCGTCGACGGGGGCTGCCAACCCGATCAACCCTGCCGCGAACTGAATGACCCACTGAAGTTCAGCTCACTCGACATTTTCTTCAGCACCTTCAAGCGCGACAGCAGCGGCGCCTTCCGCCGCCACACCCTGATCGTGCTCGACGATAACTACGAGGTGATCGAAGACAAGGCCAGCGTGGCCACCGAAGCCAAACCACAAACCTTGGTAGAAGGCTTCCAAGGTGCGTGGCTGTATTCGCTTGAATCGGTCAGCCCCAAAGAAAGCGGCGAACTGGAGTGGGGCTTCTCCTTTTTAAGCCGGAGTTATCGCGACGGCTATCGTGACACCGCCGAACCCATTATCGGCAATACTCCGATCCCCGTGTCGGATGCGCCCTACTGGTACCCCAGAACCGGGTCGAACATGGATTACCTCCTGGGCAGCAACAGCCGCAAAGACAACCAATACATCTTGTCGATCATGTGGACCTCCTTCTCCAAGCAATTTGGAGCGACGCCAACCTACGGCATTGAAATGGAGCGGACCAGCCAGACGCGCGAGTTCAACGATGCCTCCTTCTTCAACTCGCCCGAGAGCCGGGACAGCGGCACGTTCAATCGCCGCAATGTCAACGAACAAAACCTCAACAACGCCAACATCTCGTATCGCTTGCGCTGGACGATCGGCAAAGGCCGTACGCTGGAGACATCGGCGGGTCTTGTGGTCGCCTCTGAAGAGGGCTCGTGCCAAGGGTGCCGCTATGTGCCCGACAGCACGAACGGATCCAATATTCCTGGGCGCCCCGGTTGGCTCGACCCCGCGTCAAGCTCACGCTTTTTAACCCCTGGCCCGCTCGCCTCAATCCGGTATACTCATCCGCTCGGTGACGATCACAGCCTATTCACCGAAGCGGCCCTGCGCCAATCGGCAACCATATCCGCGTCTGGCCGCAACACCATCGGTGTCCATATGACCCCCAGTGTGGAGGCGAAGCTGGGCGGTAATGGGTTCATCGTCACGCCGTTGCGGTACGCTTGGAGCGGTTACACGCGCTATTACGATAAGCCGACCCTCCCGGAGCCCGAAGTGTATTGGTACTACGATGAGGTGCGCGAGGCCAAAAGCGCCATGGTGCACGGCGGTAACTTGACGCTGAATTATCTCCCCGGCCACCACGCCGGCCTTGGCATCAACGCCTCGGTGATTCAAGGTCAGTACGCCATGGTCGACGGAGGCTCGCTCCCTTGGGAATCCAATCGTCTGCTCGATTTCGTCGCCAACCTACGGGTGCTCCCGCGCGACGACTCCTTGTTCAGTTTCATCGTCACCTACGGCGTGCAAAACGGTGCCCCGCTCTACGAATATCGCGGGTTGTGGCGTGAAACCAACGCCACGTTCAATCAAGGCTATTCGACAGGCACACGCGAGGTCTACCAGAACAGCTCCAACCCCAGTGTATCGCGCCAACGACTTGATGCCCGCGTCAACGTCGACCTCAAGAGCAAATGGCGTCCGCTCGAATCGATGCGATTCTTCTTTGAAGCCACAAATATCTTCGCCGATTCTGATGGTGGTGTGGGCGGATTGCTGGGCGGCCGTAATGAACGTCGCCGCGGTTGGACCCGCTCGAACGACACCGGCGAACTCGAACCCGTGGTCACCAAAGGCCTCGGCTTGTTCTTAATGTTCGGCGTCGAAGGGAAGTTGAAGATTTAGCGGTCAGCGGTCAGCAGTCAGCGGTCAGGAAGACATCAACCGGACCAGCTAAGAGCTTTCCAATAATTGGGATCGCTCCGCAAAAGATTTTTGGAAGTTCCTGACTAGGAATTAGGGGTTTTGCTGA
>JBIIWL010000281.1:0-2879 GCA_044338885.1 Fibrobacteria bacterium | reverse complement strand
CTGGCAGAAATCGACACCCTGCTCGAAACGCCGGTGGACATTCTGCTGCTGGATAATATGGATGATGTCACCATGAGGGCGGCCGTTGCGCGCGTGCGCGCCCATCAGCATGCTCACGAAAGAGCACCGATCAAACTTGAGGCCAGCGGCAACCTCGACCTAGCCCGGGTTTCGCAACTGCGCGATGCCGGGCTCGATTACTTTTCAGTGGGCGCTCTTACGCATAGCGTAAAGGCGCTCGACTTATCGCTAAAAATCGGGTCGTTTGTACCGGGGGCCGCACATGGCTGAAAAAATCATGCGTACGCCCGACTATCGCCTCGCCGTCGATGTGGGCAATACGCAAACCGTGCTCGGCTTATTCGAGGGTGCTCGCATCCTCAAGCACTGGCGATTGGCCACGCGTCGCGACCTCACTGTGGATGAAATCACGCTGTCGCTGCAAGGCTTGGTATTGCCGGCCGTCACCGCGGCCTCAGTACGAGCAGCGGGCCGATCATCTGCAACCCGCGCTCTGCCGGCGCTCTCGGTACGTTGCGCACTCGCCTCGGTTGTGCCCGCACAAGACGCGCCCTGGCGCGCGGCGCTGGCCGCCGTCTTTGGAGGGCCGTCCCGCTCTGCCCCACGCGTGCTGAGCCACCGCGATTGCGGCGGCCTCCAGTTAGACTACGAGTTACCCAGCCAAATCGGTGCCGACCGACTCGCCAACGTTTTGGGCGCGCGGGCCTTGGGCTTACGGTCCGGGGTGGTCGTCGACTTTGGAACAGCGACCACCTTCGACGTGTTCTCCGGCAACACCTACCACGGGGGCATCATTTGCCCCGGTTTGCAAACCGGGATGCGGGCCTTGGCACAAAACGCGGCGCGCCTCCACGAAGCGGAACTTGCCTGGCCGCTAGGGGCAGTGGGCCGCACCACCGACGAAGCGCTCCGCATCGGCATCTTGCGCGGCGCGGTCGGCATGGTCGAATTTTTATTGAGCGACATCCTTGCCGAACGCAAAATGCGTGCGCCCGTCGTGATCGCCACAGGCGGCCTTGCCCCCTGGTTGAAGGATCGAACGACCCGCATCAATCGCTTTGAGCCCGACCTCACCTTGATGGGTATTAACGAGCTGTTCAATACCCCGTTAGAGTCTATTTCCAAAAAATCCACCAAAATTCCGGGCACAAAATCCGGATCTATTCGCAAGACCAAATCGGGAAAGAAGGTTCCATGAAAGTCCTCGTCACCGGCGGTGCCGGATTCCTCGGTTCGCATTTGTGCGACCGCCTCATTGAGCGCGGCGACGAAGTCATCTGCCTGGATAATTTTTTCACCGGGTCCAAGCGCAATGTGGAACACTTGTTGCCCCACCCTCAGTTCGAGCTCATCCGTCACGATGTGACCGAACCGATTCTGCTCGAAGTGGACCGCATTTACAATTTGGCGTGCCCGGCCTCACCGGTGCATTACCAGTACAACGCCGTAAAGACCATCAAAACCAGCGTCATGGGCATGATCAATATGCTCGGCCTCGCCAAGCGCGTGCGCGCCCGCATTTTGCAAGCTTCGACGAGCGAAGTGTACGGCGACCCCGAAATTCATCCGCAGCGCGAAGATTATTGGGGTCATGTGAACCCCATCGGCATTCGGTCGTGCTATGACGAGGGTAAGCGTGTGGCGGAAACGTTGTGCTTCGATTACCATCGTATGAATGCGGTGGAAATCCGCGTGATGCGCATTTTCAATACTTACGGCCCGCGCATGCACCCCGATGACGGGCGCGTGGTCTCGAACTTCATCGTACAGGCGCTGCGCGGCGAGGACATCACCGTCTACGGCAATGGCTCGCAGACGCGATCGTTCTGCTACATGGATGATTTGCTGGACGGCATGATGCGGCTGATGGAACACCCGACGATGATGGGCCCGGTGAACATCGGCAACCCCAACGAGTTCACCATCCGCCAATTGGCCGAACAGGTGATCGACCTTACGGGCAGCAAAAGCAAGATCGTCGAAAAACCCTTGCCGAGTGATGACCCGAAACAGCGCAAACCCGATATCACCCTCGCCCGTAAAGAGTTGGGGTGGGAGCCGAAAGTGGAATTGCGTGAGGGGTTGGTGAAGACCATCGGGTACTTCGATGCCTTGTTGAAGTCCACCGGCTCACGGTAGCCTCCGTTTTAAGCCACAGAACAGAAGGAGCCCGAAAACGGGCTCCTTTTTTTGCGACCACCCCTCGATTTCAAAAAAAACCTTAGAGGACTTGACGAATCGCAGGCGCGCCCATTACTTTACCTTTTGGTTAACTATAAAAGTCAGACAAACCTCACATGTAAAGCCAAAGCCAAACGCACCATGACCACCTTAGCACCTCACACCGTCGGCACGTCAGTGTCTGGCACCGACCTTGATGCCGTGTTTGCCGCGCTGGCCGACCCCACGCGTAGAGCCATCGTGGCGCAGCTAGCCAACGGCGAAGTGTCTGTGAAGGAACTCGCTCTCCCCCATCGCATGAGCGGGCCGGCGGTCACCAAGCACCTGAAGGTTTTGCAAAATGCCGGTTTAATCGCCCGGAGCAAACGCGCGCAACAACGCCCCTGCCGCCTCATGCCTAAGCCTCTGCAAGAGGCGACCGACTGGATGGAACAATACCGCGTTTTATGGGAGCAACGCCTCGACCGGCTCGAAGACTATTTGCTCACGCTTCAGGGCAAACCGCTGAAACACAAACCCGCAGCGCCAAAAAACTCAGTCAAATCTCCCCGTAAATCCACCGCCCGAGGACTGACGCTATGAGCAAGGTTCGCGTCAACACCTATTCAATGTCTCTCGACGGATTTGGAGCCGCACCGGGACAAAGCCTCGAAAACCCCTTCGGCGTGGGCGGCATG
>JBIIWL010000280.1:0-2880 GCA_044338885.1 Fibrobacteria bacterium | reverse complement strand
AGTTTTTTCATGTTTGACTCCAAAGGTTGACCGTCAATTTACAACCTTCACAGGCGGTCGCAAAATCCCCCCAACAAAAAACCCCCGCCGTTGCCGGCAGGGGTTTTTGCGTCGGCCCCATAGAGGCCTCAGATTTGTAGACCGTGAAGGTTTAGAACTTCACGCCACGGTTGATGGACTCGATCACCTGGCCACCCATAACGGCGCGGAGGTTCACGATGTACATGCCGGCGGACACATCGAGGCCCTTGGCCGACTTGCCGTTCCACGTGATTTCGCCGATCAAAGAGGTCGACGGATTGATGGTACGGGTCCAGACTGTCTTGCCCTGCACGTCTGTGATCGTCATCGTGAGCTTCTCGGTGAGAGCCACGGCGTTGGTCGGCAGACGGTAGGTGTAGGGCTTGCTGCCGTCCATGCGGATGGCGAAGTTGCCCGGGAGGAGCGAGGTGACCGGAGACACTGCGTTTGAAGCGGTGGAGGCGGCACTGTTCCCCACGACGTTGGTGGCGACCACGGTGAATGTGGTCGACGTTCCGGCTGTGAGGGTGCTCACTTGGCAGGTCACCGCAGGCGCGACGGCTGTGCAAGTTTTGGCGCCAGGGTTCGACGTCACGGTGTAACCCGTAATGGCGGAGCCGCCATTGCTCGTCGGGGCAGTCCAGCTGACGTTGACCGCACCCGTCACCGTGGTGACGACCGTGGCATTCACGCTGGTGGGCGCGCCAGGCACGGTGGCGACGGCGAACGAACCGATATCGACCAAGCTGTTGGTTGCCTTCTGGTTTTCGTACGACAGTTTGACGTAGTTGGCATCGCGCGTCACGGCGTCAATGCGGACTTCATCCATGTCACCCACGAACCAGCGAGCATTTTGCGTGCCCGGGCCGCGGCCAAGACGCCACAGCGTGGAGGCACCGGTCACTTCGGCTTCGGCGGCATCTTCGCTGACGGCGATTTGCACGCCGTTGCGGTAGAGGCGCCACACGCGCGTGGTCGGGCCGGCGCTATCGTAGGCACCTGCGATGTGCGTCCATTGAGAGCTGTCGCCATATTCATAGGCGAACTGCGGCGACTGCGCCATCACGTCGGCTGAACCCGTGTATTTGCCGAAGGTGTATTGTGCGTGTTCGGCGTTGCCAGCGTTTTGACCGATACGCAAGAACACTTCCGACGAAGGTGCGGAACCGTCGCGGTTGATGAACGTGCGGTAGTAAGACGCGTTCTCGGTACCCACAAGGTTGACCCAGCGGACCCATGCCGACATTGAGATCTTACCCGTGAAATTGAGCGCGGCCGGGTTGTTCAGGTTGATGAACTGGCGGCCCGTGGTGCTGTTGGTGTTGGCGGCGTTGGTGCCCGCGAAGTTGCGGCTGGTGCCGAGGATGCCGGCAACGGGAGTCGTGCCTTCGTTCGTGCCGACCACGGCATTGACGGTGGCGTCAACGATGTTGCTCGACGTATCGTTCATGTGGAACACGCCACGGTAGCCGTTCGCGGTATCAAACACGGCAGCGCTGTTTGAGGTCGAGACCGCACCCGCGTTGCCCCAGATCATGTGGATTTTCTGCGTGTTGTTGTTGCCCAAGACCGAGTCAACCTTCACCCAGATGGTGGCAGCCGTGGGGCTCCACGATTCGATCTGATGCGGGATGATGGTGGCGCTATCGGCTTTGAGGAAGCGGATGCTCGCGCCGCCGTTGGCCGCCGAGATGATCGACGCTTCGGCGGAGCCGAGGCGGATGAGCACGGGGAAGTTACGCACGGTGCCGGCCACGTTGGCACCGGTGGCCGTGGTGTTCAGCGTGATGCTGCGACCTGCGGTCCAGCCGGCGAGCAGTGCGGGACGCACCGTATCGGAGGCGGCGGAAGTTGAACCTGTACCGACAGCGTTAGTCGCCTTGACGACGACGGCGTACGGCGAACCGTTGGTGAGGGTAGTGACCACACAGGTCAATGCACCGGTGGTGGTGCAGGACTTCGTCGTGTCGGAGGTCGCCATAGCCTTGTAGCCGGTGATCACCGAACCGCCATTGGATACCGGGGCTGCCCACGAAACCGTGGCCTGAGCGTTGCCGGCAACAGCCGTGACCGTAGTCGGGACGCCAGGAGCGGTCGCCACAACGGGGTTACCGATGTTGGTCAACAAGTTGGCCGTGATCTGGTTCGCGTACGACAGCTTAAACCAAGCGGCTGAACGGGGGGCGTTGGTCATCGAGATGTTGTCGACCTTGCCGCTGAAGTAGCCGTCGGTATTGATGCCGGAGCGGCCGATCCACACGCCGTTGCGCACCAAGGTGGGCAGGTTGGCTTCGGAACCGGTCGAGGCGAACAGTGCGCCGTTCACGTAGATGTTCACAGGCGAGGTGCCCGCGGCTTTGGAAATCGCGACGTGACGCCATTCACCGACCGAGAACACGCCCGGGCCGCTATTGTAGGATGCACCGTGCCAACGGAACGAGATCTGGCCGTCGTTGCTGCGGTTACCCATGATCAACGTACGATTGCCATCTGCGGTCACAATGCCGAGTGAATCGGCGGCCATCACGAGGGCGCGCCAGAACTGGATCGTGCTGGTGGGCATGAACCAACCGGAGTACGAGAAACCCGTGCTGAAGTCGGTGAAGCCCGCGTAGTTGTTGTTGTTGCCTGTTGAGTCGCGACCGAATTCGATATAGCGGCCACCGGGTAAGCTTGAGTTGGCCGTGCCATTGGGATCAAGCGTATCGGCCATGCCGATGATACCCGAAACCGGAGCGAGACCATTGCGCACGATCGCGGCTGGTGCACCGGTGACGGAGCTGGGACGCGGCGACAAGCCTGAGGCGTTGCCGAGGTTCCAGTGACCGACGTAACCGTTGGAGGTACCGAATACGGCAC
>JBIIWL010000279.1:0-2887 GCA_044338885.1 Fibrobacteria bacterium | reverse complement strand
CAATCCCATGCCACCGTCCACCGTCTACCGTCCACCGTCTACCGTCCACCGTCCACCGTCTACCGTCTACCGTCCACCGTCCACCGTCCACCGTCTACCGTCTACCGTCTACCGTCTCTCTTAACGCCCTCAAAGACCTAAATTCCCCCTATGTCCAAACCTCCTGCCAAATTGATGCGTTCTGTGTCCGGGATCCGTGGAATCGTCGGGCCCGATTTTAATCCCATTTTGATTGCCCAGTACGTGAATGCCTTTGTGCGTTTACTCGGGGCCAAGCGTGTGGTCGTGGGGCGCGATACGCGGCCGACGGGCACGATGGTTGAGCAAGCCGTGGCGAGCGCGATCACGGCTTCGGGGGCCGACGCGGTGATGTTGGGGATGACTACCACGCCGACGGTGGAAATGGCGGTGCTGACCGAAAAGGCGGACGCGGGCGTGATCATCACGGCGTCGCATAATCCTCTGGAATGGAATGCCCTCAAGTTTTTGAACGGCGAAGGAATCTTCCTCAATGAAGACGCCGTGCGCACGCTGTTTGCCATGGTCGACTCCGATGATTTTGTGTGGGTCGACCACGCGGGCGTAGGCGCGATCACGCGCAAGGATACCGCAGAACACTACGAGGGCGGCGCGGACGATGCGCACCTCAAAGCAACGCTCGCGCTGCCCGGCATTGATGTGGACCTCATACGCGCGCAGAACTTCAAGGTGGCGTACGATGCCGTCAACGGCGCAGGCAGCCTGATCATACCCGAACTGTTGCGCCGTTTGGGGTGCACCGTGTTTGCCATCCATGTCACCCCGGACGGCATCTTCCCGCACGGCGCGGAGCCGACCCCTGAAAACCTGAGCGACCTAGGCCGCGCGGTGCGGGAGCACGGCTGCGCCGTGGGGTTCGCCACCGACCCGGACGCCGACCGCTGCGCGCTGGTGAACGAACACGGTGAGCCCGTTGGCGAGGAGTACACCCTGGCGATCGCCGTGGCCTCTTACCTGCGTCGGAACCCCGGCCCGGTCACGGTGAACCTCTCGAGCAGCCGCATGAGTGCGGACTTGGCGGCCCGCCACGGCGTGCCCTTTGCGCGTTCCAAGGTCGGCGAGATCAACGTGACGATGGAGATGAAAAAGAACGGGAGCGTGATCGGGGGCGAAGGTAATGGCGGCGTGATTCTGCCAGCCCTTCACTATGGCCGCGACGGCGTGCTCGCGGTCGCGATGGTGCTGCAAGCCTTGGCCGAGCGGCAATTGCCGCTTTCAGGGCTTGTGGCCGACATTCCGGCCTACCATATCGACAAACGCAAGTTCGAATTGGGCACAACCGCGCTCCCTGAGGTGTATGCCCGCCTCGAAAAGACCTTCGCCGACGCCACAATCGACCGCCGCGATGGATTGTGGTTCGGGTGGGAGGACGCCCGGAGTTGGGTCCACGTGCGGCCCTCGAACACTGAGCCCGTCATCCGCGCCATCGCCGAGGCGCCCACGGCCGCCGAGGCCGCCCGGTTGTGCGGGGTGGTGGCATCAATGTTGACGTAAGGGCGACCAATTGGTCGCCCTTGTACGCCGATCGGTCAGCCAGGGCGACCACTAGGTCGCCCCTACACCACCCCGCACAACCATCACCCCCAAACACCCCCCATTTTTTAACTTGACCTAGGTTCACACTTTGGAGGTTCGCGCATGTGCGGAATCGTTGCTTATACCGGACATCGCCAGGCCATCGGCATCCTCATCGAGGGGCTGCGTAAGCTCGAGTACCGCGGGTACGACAGCGCCGGTGTAAGCCTGCAAGATACCGGCAAGCTGACGACCATCCGCGCCAAGGGCCGCCTGTCCGAATTGGAAGCCGCCCTCCGCGGTCATGCCAAACTGGGCACCACCGGCATCGCCCACACCCGTTGGGCCACCCACGGTGCGCCGTCCGAAACCAATGCCCACCCACACATGAGCATGAACGGCGAGTTCGCCGTGGTGCATAACGGCATCATCGAAAACTACGCCATCATCAAAGCCGGGTTGGAAGCCGAGGGCGTGGTATTCAAGTCAGAGACCGACACCGAGGTGATCGCGCATCTGGTGAACAAACTGTACAAGACCAGTTTGGCTCAAGCCGTGGCCGACGCGCTCGCCCACTTAGAAGGTGCCTTTGGCATTGCCGTGATCTCATCGCGCGAACCGGGTGTGTTGATCGGCGCACGCCGCGGCAGCCCGCTCGTGCTTGGCGTCGGCGAAGACGAATGCATCCTCGCGTCGGACGCATCGGCCATCGTCGAGCACACGCAAAAGGTGATCTACCTCGACGAGAACGATATGGTCGAGGTGAAGGGCGGCACGTACCGCATCACCAACCAGGCGCGCGCCGAAGTGCGCCGCGAAATCCAGAACATCGGTTTTAGTGCCGACCAAGTGGCCAAAGGCGATTTTGAGCACTTCATGCTCAAAGAAATTTTCGAACAGCCCGAAGCGGTGATCAACTCGTTGCGCGGCCGCTTGCTGATGGATGCGGGCACGGCAAACTTGCAGGGTTTGAACTTGGTCACGCAAGAGTTGCGCGGCATTAAGCGCATCATCATCATTGCCTGTGGCACGTCGTTCTACGCCGGTAAAGTCGGGGAATACCTCATCGAAGAGTTGGCGGGAATTCCGGTTGAAGTGGAATACGCGTCTGAGTTCCGCTACCGCAACCCGATTCTCGAAGAGAAGACCGTGGTGTTTGCGGTTTCGCAATCCGGTGAAACGGCAGATACGTTGGCCGCATTGCGTGAGGCCAAGCGCAAGGGCGCGACCGTATTGGGGATTTGTAATGCGGTGGGTAGTTCCATCGCGCGTGAAACAGATGGCGGTGTGTATTTGCACGCCGGGCCTGAGATCGGGGTGGCGTCCACGAAAG
>JBIIWL010000046.1:0-10274 GCA_044338885.1 Fibrobacteria bacterium | reverse complement strand
TTTCAGCAAGCCGTCTTTGGCGCGCGTCAGTTCGACAGCGGTGATTCCCGAATCGGCCATACGGTGCATTTCGTCCAAGATGATGCGCACGGCGTAGGCCCCTGTGCCCGCCTTAGTTTGCAGACCGGCGCGCACCGTGCCGCGGCGGTTGTAATCACTCTCCACGTCGCTGCTCACGCTGTAGGCCAACCCTTCGTCGCTGCGCACGCGCTGCGACAGACGTGAGGTGAACCCTCCCCCACCAAAGATTTCAGACGCGATCAAAAGGCGGTAATAGTCGGGATGCGGGCGCTGCACCCCCGGTGCGGCGATGCGGATCGAGGCTTGCGTAAAGGGCTTGTCGACGAGATAAACACCGGGGGCTCGCGGGCCTTTAAAGGCCGGCACGGGAGAGGTGGCCTTCGCTGATGCGGGGAACTTGGCGACGAATGATTCCAGCGTCTTGATCATGCTGGCCCGCTCAAAGCGCCCCGCCACACCAATCACTAAGCGATCGCGCGTGAAGCCTGTGCCCACGAGCGCGTGCAAAGCCTTCGGGGTGACCTGCGCGAGCTCCGCCTCCGTCACGCCCCAATTGGCGGGGTGGCTGCCGTGCATCACGCGTTCGGTCGCCGCGCCCAGCACCGCGCCGGGGGTCGCATAGCGGTGTTTTTGGCCTTCGACCATCCCGCGTTGCATGACTTTAAACACTTCGGCATCAAGGCGCGGGTGCAACAGCACGTCAGCCATGAGTTTCATCATAGCGTCCGCGTCTTTGCTAAGCACGTCAAAAGACGCCTCCCCGAGCCACGCCCCGCGTGAGGCCCCGAGCCCTGCCGCAATGAACTCCAAACTGTCTTCGAGCTGGGCGGGCGTCAGCGTGCGCGTGCCACCATCTTTGAGTAAGGCGGAATACAACCGCAAGCGCACGACATCAGCCGGTTTAACCGGCATCTGAGGGCCGGTGGCATACAGATAAAACCGGACCAGATCGAGCGTGCTATCGGGCACGAGGTAAGCCGTCGCACCACCCGACAGCGTGACGCGATGATCACCGGGGTACGGTGGTTCGTACGAAACGGTCGGCACCGTAATGTGCGAGTAATGCGGGGGGATGCTGCCGCTCGCCTTAGGGTTTTTGGCCGGTGCGGCCGCGTCCAACGTGAGGGGGGCCACCAGGGCCGCGAGTGTCAAGATGAACGAAGACAGACGCTTCATCACTGGGCCCCTCCCGTCTTAACCGCGGCCTTGCTGTCTAAGGGGGGCACGATCACGCCCACCGTGGCGGCATCGCGCTTAAAGTACCGGGCCGCCGCAGCCTGCACCTGTGCCGCGGTCACCGCCTGCACACCGGCTGGGAAACGATTCACATGCGACCAACCGCCGGGCCCTTGCGCCGCGCCGCGCATTTCCCAATAGGCCAACTCGGTCGCCAGCTCTTCCATATTTTCAACCGACCGCACGGTGCGCGCGGCCACTTGGTTGCGGGCGCGCTGTAGTTCGCGTTCGGTCACCGGCACCCGTGTGAGTTCCTCTAAGACCTCCCACACCGCCGCTTCAATTGTGGCGATATGCGGCTTGCCATCCAAACCTACGGCTACATGAAACGACGAGGTGTAGCGGTCAACACCATTGCCCGCCGAGGCGGATGTGGCCAGCTTGAGATCCGTCACCAATTTTTTGTGCAAGCGCCCGCTCTTTCCCGACAACACACCCTCGAGCACATCGAGGGCAAACAAGTCGTCATGCGGGAAGCCGGGTGTGTGGAACATGATGTCTAAGCGCGGCGCTGCATCGGCGCGGCGCACCGTCAAACGCTTTTCGCCGGCGGGAGCGGGCTCGGCCGTCACCACAGGGGGGAAATTCTCACCACGGGGGATCGGCCCAAAATAACGTTCAATGTCCGCCAGCACCGTGTTGGTATCCAAATCACCCGCGAGCACCAAAATGGCGTTGTTGGGCTTGTAATACTTGCGGTAATGCTCCTCGGCCTGACGGCGCGTCAGGTAACGAATGTCAGACGGGTAACCAATGGTCGGCAACCGGTACGGGTGCGCTTCGTAAAACACGCCCACCAGACTTTCCCAATACCGCCCCGTGGGGCGATCTTCGACGCGCATGCGCCGCTCTTCGCTGACGACATCGCGCTCGGGGTAAAACTCGCGCAGCACGGCGTGCTGCATGCGGTCGGCCTCAAGCCATAAAAACAACTCGACGCGTTCACGCGGCAGAGACACAATGTAGGCCGTCATCAAATCGGAGGTAAAGGCATTCAGGCCCGTCCCACCGGCTTTCTCGTAGGCCTCCCACAATTCGTAGGGGATGATCAGTTTGCGCTGCTCGGCGAGGAGCGAATCGTGGGTAGCGCGCAGGCGCGCGACACGCGCCACATCTCGGGTCGCAGAACCCGAGGACGCCGATGCGTGGTCGGCATCGAGCGTATCCATCACTGCGGCAATACGGGCATCGATACGCGCATCAGCCACTGAGTCGCGCGTCCCGGTTTTGCGCGTGCCTTTGAACAACATGTGTTCCAGCAAATGCGCAATGCCCGTATTGCCCGGGCGCTCATGCACAGAACCGGTCACATAAAACAAACGACACGCCACCGTGGGCGCTTGTTTGGACGGGTACAGGATCACGGTCATCCCGTTCGGCAACACGCGGTGGACAGCGGTGATCTCCGCTTGTACGAAACTCGGAAGAAGGAGGCACAGAGCAAACAGGACGGTAGAGGGTAGTCGGTAGACTGTCGTCACGCAACAAGAAAAAACATTGATAACGGAGGAATTGGAAGTTTTCCACCGTCCACCGTCTACCTGCCACCGTCCAGACAACGAAGGTCTCCCCTGGATGCCCTTACCCATTCACGACCATGTCCTTCCACTCGCGTACATCGTAGCTGTAGCCCTGCTCAATCAAGAACAGTTGGCGGTTCATGCCGAACTCCTGCTCCTTGGTATCGCGCGTGATCAGGGTGTAGAAGTGCGCCTTGGCGTTGTTAGCCTTGGGGCGCAACACGCGACCCAGTCGCTGTGCTTCTTCTTGACGGCTGCCGAAGGTGCCCGAGATCTGAATCAACACGTTGGCGTCGGGGATATCCACCGCAAAGTTACCGACCTTCGACACGATCAGCGTTGTAATCTCACCGCTGCGGAAGGCTCCGAACAACCGTTCGCGCTCCGGGTTCGGCGTCGAGCCGGTGATCAACGGGAAGCCCAACAAATCCTTCATCAACTCAAGCTGGCTCAAATATTGGCCGATGATGAGTACGCGGTCGTCTTTATGACGCGCGAGCAACTCCTTGACCACCGGGATTTTTTCCGGGTTGGTGGAGGCCAGCATGGTCTTCTCGCGCAAGTCGGCCAAGGCGTAGGTCATGCGCTCGCTATTGCGGAGCGGCACGCGGATCTCGGTACAGATCGCCGTGGCGATCCAGCCTTGAGCCTCAAGCTGCTTCCAGGGCAACTCAAAACGCTTGGGGCCGATTAGCGAGAACACTTCTTTCTGCTTGCCGTCTTCGCGCACGAGCGTGGCCGTGAGGCCGAGACGGCGCGTGGCTTGCATGTCGGCCGAAATGCGGAACACCGGCGCGGGCAACAGGTGGACCTCGTCATACAGGATGAGGCCCCAGTTGTTTTGCGCAAAGATGCCGAAATGTGGGTACTCCTCGGTCTTACGCTTGCGGTAGGTCAAAATCTGGTACGTGGCGACCGTCACTGGCGCGATCGTCTTGCTGTCACCGGTGTACTCAGACACCTGGTCAGGGCGCAGCGTCGTCTTATCCAAAATTTCACGGATCCACTGACGGGCCGCGGTCACGTTGGTGGTCAGCACCAGCGTATGGCACTTGCAGCGCGCCATGGTCGCCAAGCCCACCACGGTTTTACCGGCCCCGCAGGGCAACACCACAACGCCCGAACCACCCTTTTCCGAACCACCCGCGTGGAACACGCGCGACGCCGAATCTTGATAGTCGCGCAGTTTCATCGGTCGCCCGTCGAGCATCACATCACGAAGGTCGACATCAAGCGGGTGACCTTCGGCGTAACCCGCCAAATCTTCTGCAGGGAACCCAATTTGTGTGAGCGCCACTTTCACTGGGCCACGCGCATGCGGCAAAAGCACCGCGCGGCGGCACTTAGGATCACGGGGGTCTTCGGACGGGGCCTCCGCAATATGCGAGTTCACCTCTTTGTGGCGGCAAATCTCAGCGAGCAACGCGGCATCATCGGCCTCAAGCACCAAGCCTTCTTCGCTGCGGCGCAAACGGACCATGCCGTAGCGGTCCATAAAGCTCTCGATCTCAAACACCACGTTGGCCGGCAGCGCATAGCGCGAAAAGCGACGCAAGGTGGTCAGCACTTCGTCGGAGGTGTGACCAGCCGAAGCCGCGTTCCACAACGACAAATGCGAGATGCCGTAGGTGTGCACGTGTTCGGGGCTCTTGACCAGCTCGGTAAAGGGCGCAATCGCATCGCGCGCCTCATCGTGCATGGGGTGCACGACTTCAAGCAGTACGGTCATATCCCCCTGAACGATCAGGGGCAGGGAGGCAGGAGCCATGGTGTCGGGAGCGGGCGCTGGGGCGGGTTCGGTCAAAATCGGGTCCTCGGGAATTGGGGAAATTTAACTCTTTCCCGTGGCCTCGACCAATTTGGGGTAATTCGGTAAGCGACCGAAATACGGTTTGTTAGGGGGTTTCACCTGCGGGCCCTAAGGTGATGATCCAAAGGGATTTGGCCTCCCCCTCAGGTGAGGTTACTTCAAAGGGGCGGCGCGGGGTGCGCGCCGATCACCCCGTCGAATCATTGGGAAGGTCTCACTGTGGCGATTCGGGCAGGGTATATTCCCTACAGAGGGTGACCTCACCCCTCCTTGTGCACTCCGGCCCCTGCCGGGTCCGTTGATTCACCATTCAATGACGTCTCGGATAAAGCGTTTTCACTCGGCTTATTTCACACAGTACTGGCGGAGGCCCCATGAAACGGAACACTGCTGAAGATGACTTTGATCAAGACGAGGGAAGCGAAGCGGACCGCGAAGCCATCGGAGACCCCAATCGCTCCCTCACGGCGGAATCCAAAACGCGACACGCCAACCTTGCGGAAGACCAAGACGCAGGCGATCATGAGGACGACAATCTGAGTGATCTCTACGCCTCCATGGGCGTTGAAGAACGGTTAGACGAATTGGGGATGTGAGCGGAACTAGTCGGACGTCGGACGTCTAACGTCGGAAGTCGGACGTCGGATGGAAGGCATCGGGCCACTGAAAACAGTGGTTCATCCAAACCGTGGCGTACACTGAGATCGCATTGAAGTCCCTTCCACCGGTCGCTGAGCAAAAGGCCTTCGAATCGGGTGTCTTGTCGAAGCGCAGGTGGAGTAAGGCCTTAAGGCCCTAAAAATATGGCCTGCGCCGCCCGTAGCTCCGCTTCGCGTTCCGCCGCGAACGCTTCTTCGGCTGGGCTGAGCGCGCCAGGCTCGCCGACGACACCCAGGGCATCAAGCAGGCGAGCCGCTAAGGCGCGCTCCCACGCCGCCCATTGCGGCGTGCCGATCACGCCGGGCATCGGCGTGATCTCGCCCAGCGAAACGGCATGCGCGCGTAAGGTCGCTAGGTAGGCAGCCTTGCCGGCCGCGTCGAGCGGTAGCACCTCCACTAAGCGTTCATGATCGGGCGACACCGGAATAGACCCGTGCTGCACAAAGGCCTCACGCGTGCGCCGCTGCGCCGAACCGACCACCTTGCGGTTGCCGAACACCAATTCCGATTTGGCGGAGGACGCAAAACACGGGGGGGCGGGGGCGTTTTGTACGGGCGAATGATTATTCGCCCCTACATTACGCCCCCCGCCCCGATTGTCCAAATCAGGCGGTGCGCCACGCACCATGTCGAGGCCGAAACCATCCAACGCGTGGGCCCATGCGGCGCCGATGGCCTCGTACGAGGTGGCCAGCGACGCACACCAGGGGGCCTCGGATTTCCCCCCCAAAATCGAATAGGTCAACTCATCGGTATGCAGCACCGCGCGGCCTCCCGTGGGCCGTGTCACCACGTCCCAACCCCGTTCGCGCAGTGCGGCCGCATCAAGTTCACGTTCGGGTTTTTGGAAGTAGCCCAGACTCACGCACCAGGGCTTCCAGCCATACAGGCGTAGAGTTGGTGGGGCCTCCCCCGCCTCAATGGCGCGCAGAATGGCCGCATCCACGGCCATATTGCGCGCCCCAGATTGTTGACCGTCGAAGAGGAGACGCCAAGGACGAGAAGAGTTAAGTGTTGGAGGCATCTGAAAATTGACGGTTGTAGGTAGACGGAGGACGCTAGTGAAGACAAAGACAAACAATTTCCAGACATTGTCAAAAGACCAATTTGATGAACTGCAAGAACATCAAGGTGTTCCCGAATTGCCACCGTCCACCGTCTACCCGCCACCGTCCTTCTAGGGTCTAAAATTAACCCCTACCCCGACTCCAGCAACGCCCCGTTGTGTTCGAGCGCATTGCGGGCGCAGGCTTGCTCGGCATCTTTTTTGGTGGCACCGCTCCCGCGGCCCCACTCTTCGCCCTTCACCATGGCGGCGATGACGAAGGCTTTGCGATGCTCAGGCCCGCTTTCGCGGATGACGGCGTAGTACGGTGAACCTAAGCCGCGTGACTGGGTGTATTCGAGGAGCAGGCTCTTGTAATTGGCGAGGCTCGCGTCCATCAAGGTTTCATCCATGATGCGGATGAGCGAGCCTTTCATAATAGACCGCACGGCCTCATACCCGCCATCGAGGTACACCGCACCCAGCACGGCCTCGTAGGCGTCGGCCAAAATACTGTGGCGGTTGCGACCGCCGGAGCGTTCTTCCGACTTACTGAGCAGCATATAGCTGCCTAGCTCAAGTTGTTCGGCACACGGGACAAGCACCTTTGCGCTGACCACGAGCGATTTCATTTTGGAAAGTTCGCCCTCGTCACAGGCCGGGTAGCGACGGTACAGCGTGTCGGTGATGATGGCGTTCATGACCGAATCACCGAGAAATTCAAGACGTTCGTTGGAGGGCGGGCGTTGCCCGCGTGAGACATTGTTCACCCACGAGCGGTGAGACAGGGCCATCTTTAAAAGCCGCGGATCGCGAAAACGGTAACCCATGGCCTTTTCTAAGGCGAGGGGACGCTTCCACCCGGGGGTGGTGCGACCGAACAAGTTTTTAAGAAAGCCAAGCATAGGAACGCAGGGGGAGTTGCCAGAAATGTGAGGGCCAAGCCAGAAACGGTACAAACAGTACGGGCACCGCCGCTTGCGCGCGATGCCCGTTTCTGAAACGCCTCTGGCCTAATGACCGTCGACGATTCTTAGCTCTTGGACGTGATGTAGGAGATAACGTCTCCCACCTTCTTGAGCTTCTCGGCGTCTTCGTCGGGAATCTCGAGCTCGAATTCATCTTCGAGGGCCATCACCAGCTCGACCTGGTCGAGTGAGTCGGCGCCCAGATCTTCAACAAAGGCCGCTTCGGGCTTGACCTTATCTTCGGTCACACCGAGCTTTTCCACAATGACCTTGGTGATTTTCTGCAGCGTATCGTCGGACATGTTATTCTCCTTGAAAGGTGGATAAAGTATAGCAAAAGGAGCACGCACACTGAATCGGGGTCACAATCGTTTTCGAAGAAGGTTTTGAAGGGGGTTGGGGTTGTGGCCCCCCGGGCGCCCCGCCCCGTCCACCGGGAAGGAGCGCGGGCGGGGCATCACAGCGCGAACCCCCGAGGACTCACTCTTCGACCCCGTTAGCCGGCGCATCCGCGGCCCGCACCGCAGGCACCGCATTCCGGAGGCGGCCGGTGACCGGGTCAGGACGAAGCTGGCGGCCAATCACGTCATAGGCGCGCGTGTCGGTCAGAATGTTGGGATTGCCTTTTACGGGCGTCCGCAACGAGACTGGATCGAGGCGGATGAGCCGGGCCGCAAAGCCGCCGTAGGCGCGCGAGGTCAAGTTGATGGAGTCTTGCGGCGTGACGGCACGCGCGCGGATGGCGAAGGTGGAATCGCTGGTGGAGTCGGACATTTGCGTCAGCGCGTAATTGCCCTGGCCGAGGAAGGCCAACGACTGCGCGAAGGTGCGCGTGGCGTTCTGCCCGTTCACACCACCGATCCACCAGTCGTTGCCCTTGCGGCGCGCGATCACCGCGTGCGTGCCGGGTTCGCCCTGAAGGTATTTCGTGTCGTCCCACACGGCGGGAACGCCGCGCAAGAACGATTTCACACTGTCGGGGCGCGCGTTGTAGCCCGCCACGCGGTCGGCGAAGTGCAGGATGCCGGACTCAAACACGACGGTGAGTGCGAGTTCATGCGAAGACGTGGTGAGGTGACGGTTCTGGTACTGCGTGAAGGTCACGGGCGTGTAATCCATGCCGCCCATCACGTTGCGCGTAAACGGCAGCATCGTGTTGCGAGCGGGTTGTTGCGCGGGGTAGCCCGCATCGTACTTGTACATCTCCGCGCCCTTCACCGATTCTGTGGTCATCAGGTTGGGCCACGTACGCTGCCAGCCGCGCTGGATGGTGCAGCCGTGAAAGTTGATCAACAACTGGTATTTGGCCGCATCGCGCATGAGGTCGTGGTAGTACTTCATCATCACTTGCTTGTCGCTCTGGAAGAAGTCAACCTTGATGCCCTTGACGCCCATGCTCTGCAGCATGGCGAACTCGGTTTGACGGGCCGCGCTGTCGAATAGCTTATCACGCGGGCCGTAATCGGTGGCGCTCAGGTTGTTGTTGGGGCCGCCGCCGTTGTACCACACCAAGGTCTCCACGTTGCGGGCCTTGCCGTAGGCAATGAGGTTAGCCATGGTGCCGCCGGTGATGCGGTCCCACGTGGCGTCGACCAGGTGATATTCCCAGCCCATCTGCTGGGCCAAATCGTAGAAGGGCAGCATACCCGAGTACTGGCGCGGCGAGGCCTCCGCCGAGTACCACGACCACGATGAGCGGCCGGGCTTGATCCAAGACGCGTCGGCGATCTTCGAGGGTGTGGCGAGGTTGTGGGCCATCTCCGATTCGAGGATCACGCCCGGGTTCGCACCCACGATGACGAAGCGCCAGGGCATTTGCCACGGCAGGGTCCACTTAGGGTTCGTTTCGCCGTAGCTCAGGCCCTCGGCCGGGTTGGGCAAGCGGATGCGATACACCGAATTGGTGGCGGCCTGCAAGAGGCGCGTGCCCGCATAGGTCTCCGTCACGTCGCTTTCGCCGATGAAGGCGTACTGGCCTGTCGGCGTCTTAAACAGCGCGGGAAGGCTCCATCCATCCGCATTCGGTGAGTTCGCACCCGAAGTGACCTGACGGTAAACATCTTCATACCCGGGGGCGAACTGGGCGGGGGCCTGGTGCGGCATCATCCACCCGGTGCTGGTGGTGGGCACGCGGAAGCCCGTGGCCTCGCCCGTCACGGTAAAGGTTTCGGTATTGGTCTCGGGGAACACATAGCGGAAGGCGAAGCCGTCGTCGTACGCACGCACGATCAGCTGAAGGCGTCCGCCACCGGTGCCGCGCAGGTGCAGCGTGCGCTCCACCGCATGGTTACGGACCACGAGGCGCTTGCCGGTCGACATGGTATAGGTCTCATCGATGACGCGCGGCGCAGAAGCCGAGTCGACGATGAGGCCGTCGACGAAGGCTTGGTCGGCACGCGTAATGCCCAAGGGCGCAGGTGGTGTCACTTGGGTGAAGGTCGAAGGGCCACCGAGCGACACGCTGTAATACAGGCGAGCGCCAGCGGGGTAGCCCACTTCACCGCTCTTGTCGGCGAGTTCGATCGTGCCGCGCACAACCGAACCCGGCGAGGTGACAAGCCAGGTTTGGGCGAGCGCGGGCGTAACGGCGGCGAGCACTAGGCCGCCAACGGCCAGGCGGCGCATCAAGCGAAGGGAAGGGGCACAAAACGAGACATTGTGTAAAAACGACATGCGAGACTCCACGAAGACCGGATCATGAGGGATCGTCAATTGGTGAAAAACCGCGTTCCACGGGACCGCGATCCCTTGTAACTTACCGCCACGGCACCGTTCCAACGCACTATTTTTGCAGAAACATCACACTGATCGGGCTCCGCCGCGCAGCCACACGACCCACACCCGCTTGACCAAACGAGCCCCCCCCACCCCCACAAAAAAAAAGCCCGCCCGTGACGAAACGGACGAGCTTTTTCTGAAACAGAATACTGAGGGCAGTCCGTTAAATTCCCATCCCGCCGTCGATCGAAAGCACCTGACCCGTGAGGTAGGCCGATTCTTTGGACGAAAGGTAA
>JBIIWL010000277.1:0-2910 GCA_044338885.1 Fibrobacteria bacterium | reverse complement strand
GCGCGCTGCCAGCGCTGAACGAAGGCAAAGAACAGGCGGTCGTGATACGGATAGACGAGCGGGTCGCCCTTCCCTTCGTCGACGGCATGGTGGGCCCCCAGTTCCGCCGAAGGCACGATCGTAAAGACACCCTCGGGGATGACTTCGCGCCCATAAACCACGTCGTTCAAGTAGCGACCCACCGCATACACATCGTGCTTCCACAAATCGCCCAAGGGCGCCAAGAACCCGGCGATATCCCCATACAACGTGCCATACCCGACCGTGAGCTCCGCTTTGTTGGCATTGCAGACGAATACGGCCCCAAACGACTGTGCGAGAGCGGCCAGTACGCGTGCGCCGCGATCCCGGGCCTGAGCATTCTCATCCGCTAAACCTTCAAGGCGCAGCGAGGCGTGATGGAAACCGTCGACAGAGGCAACATCGAGTCGACCAAGTTGAGCGCGTGTCAGCGTGAGGCTGTCCTCAATTGGGACTTCGGCGTACAGGCAGCCCAAGTTCTGAGCGAGATGTTTGGCGAGCGATTTTGTCGTCGCGCTGTTGAACTGACTCGGCATGTTGACGAGCAGTAAATTTTCAGGGGGCAAGAACGAGGCGAACAGTGCCGCCGAGACGGCGCTATCGATACCCCCTGAGGCGCCGATGACGACCTTCTGTAAGCCGATCGAGGCCAAGAATTTTTGTGCGCCGTACTTAAGGGCCGCATGGATTTCGGAGGCCAGGTCGGGGGTCGGGGGTAAGGGGTCAGGAGATTTTTTCTGCTCTCCCCCTTCCCCCGGTCCCCATCCCCCGTCCATTTTTTGGACAGCCACAACTTCAGCAACTTCTTGATAGGCAGGAACCTCACACACGACAACGCCATCTCCACCGTACACCGTGCTCCGCCCGTCAAACGTGTAGAGCGTCTTGGCGTTGTTCTGAATCCCGGTGGCGTTCACATAGAACAGTGGACAACCGAGTGTGCGTGCCTTGTCTCCGAACACGCGGTTCCGCTTGTCGTTCTTCCCACGCGTGAAGGGTGACGCGCTTAGGTTGACGACAAGGTCGGGATGTTTGGCGGCCAAGGCGGCCACAGGTTTTTGAACGTAGTCGTCTTCCCACGCATCTTCACACAGCAAAACACCAAGGCGAAGCGATTGACCCGCAAAGCTCAGGCTCACGGGTTCGACAAAATCTTGCCAGGCGCGCCCTTCGTCGCGCGCCAGTTCACGCGCGTCGTAGAAGTGACGACTGTCCTCAAACTCGCGGTAGTGCGGCATTAAGGTTTTAATGCCATAGGGCCGCATGAGCCCTGTATGCTCTAAAGCCTGTCCGCCCTGCGCGGCGACCCACGCGTTGTATTTGCGCGGGCGCCCGTCTTCACCCCGGGTGCCCCACTCCACCACCACCGTACCAAACACAATTGAAGGGCTATCGGAGTGGAATGCTGTTGCGGCGATCAGTCGCTGGTTCCACAGTTCGCACTCGCGCAAAAATGCCGGCCGTTCCCATCCGTCACCGAGGAAATAACCGGGGACACACAGTTCGGGAAACACGAGTAGATCGGCTTTGCCACGATGCGATTCGATCCACTCGAGCATAAGGGCCGCATTGCGGGCCGGTTCGCCGGGGTACACGCGCATTTGGCATAGCGCGACGCGGAGGGAGGTCATAAGGAGAGAAAATAGCTTTCAGCGGTCACCATTCAGCTCTCAAGAACAAGCACCTGACGGAGATTGCCCCCTTTAGTCGAGTGCTTTCTTTTACTGACACCGGACAGCTGATCGCTGACAACGGTCTCTCACTTCTTTCCCAACTGTGCCTGTAGGGCGAGGCGGGCTTCGCGTCGGATGCCGGCTTGGTCGAAACGGCGCTTTTCGACTTCGGTTTCAGCCACGATAGGTGGCAGCTCGCGCGTCTTCCCCTGTTCGTCGAGCGCGACGAATGTGAGGTAGGCATTGCAGACGTACTCGGCTTCGGGGCGGTCGGGAGGCAGGGAGAATACAGTGACCCCGACTTCCATCGATTTGTTAAACACACGGTTAACGCTCGCCTTCACGGTGAGGATCGAGCCGAGGCGTACGGGGCGGCGGAAGATGAGGTTGTCGATCGAAACTGTGACCACCGCGCTGCGCGCGTGTTTGATTGCGCTGATGGCAGCGGTTTTGTCGATAATGCTCGCCAAGCGCCCACCGAATAAATGGCCGAGATAATTGAGGTCGGATTGAAGAATGATTTCCGACGATTCGGTTTTAGACAGGAATACGGGGCGGGGGGTGAGGTCAGGGGTCATAACGTGTGTGCTGGTCAAGTGTGGACGGTCGGGAGTTAGGCGTGGGAGCCTACTGTGCGGTCTTCCCAAACACCGTCTTGACCGTAAACGCGAGCACCAGCACGGTGCCGATCAAGCAGGCGCCGGCGGTGGGCATGGCGAACCACTCCAACGATTCTTTAGCCAAGCTGGTGCTGCCGACGATCGGTGCCCGATTGCCCGCCAACAACCAGAACACGCCATAGCCGAGGGCGCCGAAGCCCAAGAGGAAGGCCGTCACTGACTTGACGCGCGGGCCGACGGCCAAAAGCGAGAGCAACAAAATTTGGGCCACTGCCGAGGCACCGAGAGCCCCGGCATGCAGGTGCGAGCGCTTGTAATACGTCCACGATTTTTCGAGGACCTTGGTGAGCGCGGCCTCGTCACCGCCGTAGACCGTGGACAGCACGGCTTCACCCGAAGCTTTAAGGTCTGCCTTCATCCCGTCTTCTGCGGCACCGAAGGCAATGCCGAACATGTAGCCGTAGAGGATGGCGAGGAGGGCCAAAAGCAGACCAATGCGGACGGGTTTGAGGGCGATCATGGGAACTCCAAGGATTGGTTTAAAACACGAAAATAGGCTAGAGAGGATAAAGTAGGCAATCCCCCTTTGGTTTGAC
>JBIIWL010000045.1:0-10304 GCA_044338885.1 Fibrobacteria bacterium | reverse complement strand
GGCCGAAAACCGCCCGATCGACATCGGTATGGTACGCGATGTGGCCCGCGAAGTGTTCATCCCCTTTAGCGTGGGCGGTGGCATCCGCAACCTCGACGATATGCGCGAAGTGTTGCTCGCGGGCGCGGAGAAGGTTTCCGTGAATTCGTTAGCGGTGCGCAACCCGTCGATCATCCGCGATGGCGCCAAAGCGTTTGGCAACCAATGCGTGGTACTCGGTATGGACGCACGCCGCACTGCTGACCCCAAGTATCCGTCGGGTTACGAAGTGGTGATCCAGGGTGGCCGTACGCCGGTGGGTCGCGATGCGATCGCCTGGGCGATTGAAGCGGAACAACTCGGGGTGGGGGAGATCTGCCTCAATAGTATCGACGCCGATGGCACCAAGGCCGGTTACGATCTTGAACTCACGCGTAAGGTGAGCGAAGCTGTGGGGGTTCCTGTGATTGCCTCCGGGGGTGCCGGCACGCCGTCTCACTTGGTCGATGTACTCACTGCCGGCAAAGCCGACGCCGCGCTCATCGCAAGCATGGTTCACTACGGGACGTATACCGTAGGGGCGATTAAAGCGGAGATGGCCGCAGCGGGTTTAGCTGTTCGCAAGTAGTCGACCTGCGGCCGGGGAAACGTTTTTACTCGCTCCACACACCCAATTCATAGCCATCGGGGTCGGTGAACTGAAATCGGCGCCCGCCGGGGTATGAAAAGGTAGGGCGGCTGATGACGCCTCCGGCTTTTTCCACCCGCGCTAACACCTCTTCCAAATTCTTCGCATACAACACGATCAACGGGCCGCCCGGCGTCTTCGGCCCCTGAGTCGTCAAACCCCCGCGCAATCGGCCGTCGTAAAACTCGCAATACGAATCGCTATAATCCGTGAACGTCCACCCGAACGCATCTCCGTAAAACTGTTTCGCGCGCGCGATGTCGGCCACGTTGTACTCGACGTAATCAACGCGGGCGTGAACGGAAGGAGATAGTTGGGGGTTGGTCATGTGGGCCTCCTGGGTTCTTCAAGATACCCGATTCCAAGGTTGCGAACCCCCTGCGGACCACACAACACCGCCCCGCGCCAGCGGTGCCCCAACCCCCAAAATCATACCCCGCGTTTGTCTTTCCTTCCGACATCCGACCTCCGACTTTCGACTCTTTTTACCCCTTGCCTCCGTTCCTACCTTTACCCCCCATGGAAAGCATCGAAAAACTCCGCGCGCGGGTCCTCAAACTACGGGGGTATCTTTGACATCCCTACCAAAGAAGAAGAACTCGCGGTTTTAGAACGTCAGGCCTCGAACCAGGATTTCTGGAACGACGCCGTCACAGCCCAAAAAGTCCAGAAGCAGATGAAGGGGCTGAAGGATTGGATCGAAGGGTGGGCCTCGGTTCACCGTGAGGTCGAAGAGGCCGCCGGGTTGGCCGAAATGGCCGCCGAAGAAAACGACGCGGCGATGCTCGCCGAAATCGAAAGCTCCGCCGCCGGTTTAGAGCAGCGGCTTAACGATATCGAACTCAAGAAAATGCTCGGCGGCGAAGATGACGCGCGCCCGGCTATTCTGTCGATCACCTCCGGTGCAGGTGGTACCGAAAGCCAAGACTGGACCCGCATGTTGTACGAGATGTACACGCGCTGGATGACCCGGCGTGGGTTCAAGTACGATGTACTCGATTTGCAAGAGGGCGAAGAGGCCGGCATCAAAGGTGTCACGCTTGAAGTGCATGGCGAGTTCGCGTACGGCTATTTGAAGGCCGAAAACGGCGTGCACCGCTTGGTGCGCATTTCGCCGTTCGACGCCAACGCCCGCCGACACACCTCGTTCTCCTCGGTTCACGTCTACCCCGAACTCGAAGACATCGAGTTCGACATCAAGGAAGACGACATCAAGGTCGATACGTTCCGCGCCGGTGGCGCGGGCGGTCAGCACATCAACAAAACCGATTCGGCCGTGCGCATGACGCATATTCCGACCGGCATTGTGGTGGCCTGCCAGAACGAGCGCAGCCAGCATAAGAACCGCGCCAGTGCGCTCAAGCTACTCACCTCGCGCGTGTATCAGCACATCAAAGAGGAAGAAGAAGCCAAGCGCGATTCGAAGAAGGCCTCCAAGCTCAAGATCGAATGGGGCAGTCAGATTCGTTCCTACGTGCTGCAGCCTTACAAGTTGGTGAAGGACGTGCGCACCGACTTTGAAACTTCTGACGCCGACGGTGTACTCAACGGCAACCTCGACGGCTTCATCAACGCCTACTTGCTGGCGCTCGACGAGGAAAACCGGGAGAACGGGTAAGGCACGCCGGGCGCGCCGTTACTCCGGGCGCCTGACGATCGGTTGTGGTACGACGCCCGTTTTGATCACTGACTCCGGCGCGACCCGGCCGAGAATGTCGAACGGTTTCCCCGAGGTCGCGAATAGGCGGATCCCTCGACGCCCTGCGCGCGGGCTGATCGCTGTCGCATTGGATAAGGGAACCTTAAAGGCGAATCCACCGTTTGTGTTGACGGCGATCGTCACCGGTGTGGCGGGATTGATCGTCACCTGTTGCACCACCAACGGGCGGGCGACTCCGGTTGAATCGCGGTAGAGATCCACAGCGTAGGTGCCTGGTTTCAAAAAGTCGAGCGGCACCGTGATGGTAGTCGCAGCACCGGCGATGATGCCGGCGATGTACCAGTCATTTCCCTTGCGGCGTGCCAGCACGGCGCGTTGACCCGGGTAACCATCGATGAAACGCACTTCATCCCAGGCGGCAGGCACCATTTGGAGGAACGGCCGGGCCGGGTGGGCTTGGTAGGTGGCGGGCTTGTCGGCGTAATGCTGAATCCCCGTTTCATAGAGCACCGCGTGCGCGAGTTCGTGCGCATCGGTGGTGGTTTTTTCGGTGGGTGTTCCATTGGTGAGGCGCGCGGTGGTGAACAGAACAGGTGTGACGTCCATGGGCCCGATGAGATTGCGTGTGAAGGGCAGGGTGGTGTTGTGCACAGGGCCCGGGTAGCCGCGACCGTAAAACTCAGCCCCGCGGACGGCTTCATAGGTCATGATGTGCGGCCAACGCCGACGTTCGCCGCGTGGAATGGTGCTCCCGTGATAGGTCGCCATCAATTGGTACTGCGCGAGGTTTTTGGCCGTCATCTCGTACCACTTCATGGTAGTCTGGTTGTCGTTCTCGATGAAGTCGATCTTCAAGCTCTTAACGCCCCAGGTCTTTACCTGCTGAAAGGCCGCGTCTTGCTTGGCCTGTGTGTTGAGGTCGGTGTATCGGTACCACAATTCCATACCCACCCCGCTGTCCGCAGAGAACTGGGCGAGGGCGGGCATGTTGGCCTTATTAAAGCCGTCGTCGATGAGGTTGTATTCCCAGCCCATTTGACGGGCGAAGGTGGTATAGGTCTGCTGCAGGGCGAGGTCACCGGTGTTTTGGGACAACCATGACCATGCGGAACGCCCCGGTTTGATCCAGCCGACATCGGCGACCTCGCTCGGGGGGTTCAGATGCTCGATCACACTCGATTCCACAACAGGCCGAAGACTGCTGCCGACCAGAGCTACGCGCCAAGGTGTTTTCCACGGGAGGGTTGACGAGATACTCGTCTGAGGGAACTTGATCATGAGGACGTTCGGCACCCCGGCAAGGGCGGCAAGGCGGCTGGCGCAATAGTCGCCGAATACGGCGGCCTCGGACAAAAGCATCCATGCATTGGTCGGCGTTTGGAACAATGTGGGGAACCCGATGTCGCCTGTTTTGAAATTGGTGCCCACGGTCCCTTTGTCGTAAGTGGCCTCGTAGGCGGGGTTGTAGGTCTGGGCCCAGCCGATACTCCCGAGGGGGATGTTGAACCCCGATTGCTCCCCCGTAATGGTGGCATTGCCCGATCCCGCAAGTTCATACCGGAAGGCGACCGCGTCGTTATAAGCCCGGAAGACGAACGAGACTTCGCGCAGGTTGGCGTTCCTGAACCGCAGGGCTGCCTGGTTGGCGTGATTGACGTAGTGGCTCCGCTTGCCCGTGGGGAGCGAGTAGGCTTCGTTGATGAGGCTGTCCGTCCGGGCCATGAAGGTAAGGTCGGTGATGAAGTTCTGGTCGGAGGTGCGAATGCCCACCGGGGACCAATCCAGCGCGAGGGAGTCGTCCACTATGACCCGGTAGTACAGGTTCACTTGCCCGGCATAGAGGGAGGCCACCACCTCTTGTTTCACGAATACAGACACTCGCCCGTTCGGCGAGGTCAACGTCCAGTTCGTTTGGGCCCAAGCCCCCATGGTCGCCGCGATAAACAAAAGGGCCGGAAGCATCCGTGAAAACCCACAGCGGGGCCGGCGGGGTTCGGGTATCCGATCGAATGGTTTGAATTGCACTCGTGACCTCATTTTTTCGAAGGCGGGACCGTGGATGGCGATAACGTAAGGTACAGCCCGACCGGTTGTTTGGCCGTTCGATTGATGATCCCCTGATACCCCCTTTCCGTCATTCTGGAGTAGACGGACGGTGAGGCTCTCAGGTGGCCCCTCCCAAAGGTCGGGCTCGCGTCTCGTGCGCGACTGTCGTCCGCGCCCCACGGCGTTTCTCTTCCTCATCCCCGCCCCACTCCCGAGCCCCTTTTCTAACTTCCCCGTCCAATCATGGAAACTAACGACCAAGTCGAGGCTCGCCTCGACACGCTTGCCCAATTACGCGAAAAAGGGATCAATCCCTACCCCTACCGCTTCCCCCTGACGCACGACAGCGCAGCCCTCAAAGCCAGCGAAGCATCTTTGCTCGCTTCGGGCGAGACTGTGGCCTATGCGGGCCGTGTGATCCGCTACAATCTTAAGGGCAAGATCGCCTTCATCCACCTTAAAGACGGCTTTGGCCGTATGCAGGCGATGATCCAAAAGGATGGCGTGGGCGAAGACGGTTTTGATTTGGTGAAGATGCTGGACATCGGGGATTGGGTGGGCGTCGAAGGCCCCATGGTCACGACCAAGACGGGTGAGTTCAGCGTGCAGGCCAAGAAGGTCACCTTGCTGTCCAAAGCCGTGCGTCCGCTGCCGATCCCCAAAGAAAAGACCGACGAGCAGGGCAATAAGGTCATCTTTGACGAGTTCAAAGACGTTGAGACCCGCTACCGCCAACGCTATGTCGACCTCGCGCTCAACGACTCCGTGCGCGAAACATTCCTCAAGCGCTCGCGCGTGCTGCAAGCCATTCGCGAATACTTGATCACCAACGGCTTCCTCGAAGTGGAAACGCCGGTGCTGCAGGCCATTTACGGTGGCGCGAACGCACGTCCGTTCTTGACCCACCACAACGCGCTTGATATTCCGCTTTATCTGCGTGTCTCGAACGAGCTGTACCTCAAGCGCTGCATTGTGGGCGGGTTCCCCAAGGTGTTTGAGTTTGCGAAGGACTTCCGCAACGAAGGCATCGACCGTACGCACAACCCCGAGTTCACGCTGCTCGAGTTTTACGAAGCCTGGTCTGATTATAACGACATGATGGTGCATTTCGAGAACTTGTATGCGGCCGCCTGCGTGGCGGCCAATGGGTCGACCAAGTGCACCTTCCAAGGCAAAGAGTTTGACCTCGCGCCGCCGTGGCCGCGCATGACCGTCAAGCAGGCCATCAAGAAGTACGCAGACATTGAGGTCGACTCACTCAGTGACGACCAGATTAAAGCCGAGTGCGCGAAGCATCATGTGGAGCTCAAGGGCAACATGTGGTTGCGCGGTTTGGCCATCAAGGGGCTGTTTGAAACCCTGTGCGAGCCGCACCTCGACGGCCCGGTATTCATCACCGATCACCCGCGCGAGAGCACCCCGCTGTGCAAGGTGCACCGCGACGACCCGACGCTGGTGGAACAATTCGAACCTTACATCAATGGCTGGGAAGTGGGCAACGCCTACTCGGAGCTCAATGATCCGATCGAGCAGCGCGCCCTGCTGGTGCAGCAGGTGGAGCGCGGTCGCGGCGGTGAGGATGAAACCCACCCGCTCGACGAAGATTTCCTCCGCGCGCTGGAGTACGGCATGCCGCCTACGGGCGGCGTGGGCATCGGCATCGACCGTATGATCATGTTGTTGACCGACAGCCCGACCATTAAGGACGTCCTGTTGTTCCCGCTGATGAAGCCTGAATAACCAGAGGCCGCAGGATGCTTCCGCCCTGCGGTTTTTGCGTCATCGCGTGGTGCGATGCCCATGATTCTTGGATATTCTTGGGCCTTGACCGTTTTATTTAAGATTGTCGCTCCTTTGGAGGTTTTCATGAAATTCAAATTCGCCCTGATCGTATCGGCTCTGTCTCTTGCGGCTGTGGCCGCCAACGCTCAGACCAAAAAAGCCGAGGCACTGCCCGCCGGCTTGTACGCCAACGTGTATACCTCGAAGGGGTTGATCGTCGGCAAGCTGGAATATGAGAAGACCCCGCTGACGGTCGCGAACTTTGTGGGCCTCGCCGAGGGTACCAAGACGCACAACCGTAAGGGCGTTAAAAAGTTCTACGACGGCCTGAACTTTCACCGCGTGATCCCCGAGTTTATGATCCAGGGTGGCGACCCCGCAGGCAACGGAACCGGCGGCCCTGGCTACCAATTTGAAGACGAGTTTGACCCCTCGCTCAAGCATGACAAGCCCGGTATTTTCTCGATGGCCAATGCGGGCCCTGGCACCAATGGCAGCCAGTTTTTCATCACCCACGTGCCGACCCCGCATTTGAATAACCGTCACAGTGTGTTCGGTACGGTCGTGCGCGGTCAAGATGTTGTGAATGCGGTGAAGATCGGTGACAAAATCGATTCGATCCGCATTGTGCGTGTGGGCGCGGCCGCCCGCGCCTTCAAGTCGGACGAGGCGGCCTTTCAGGCCATCATCAAGGGTAAGGCCGATCGTGAGGCCAATAAAGAAAAGGCCGCTGCGGCCCGGTTGAAAGAGCTTCAAAAGGGCGCCAAGCAAACGCTTTCGGGCCTGATGTTTGTGGTCGAAAAGCAGGGCGCCGGCCCCAAGCCCACCAAGGGCACGATGGTGAAGGCGCACTACACGGGCACGTTGGTCGATGGGACCCAGTTTGACTCCTCACGTGATCGCGGACAGCCCCTTGAGTTTTCGGTCGGTGTGGGTCAGGTGATCGCCGGTTGGGACGAAGCCTTGATGGATATGAAAAAGGGCGAGCGTCGCACGCTCATCATTCCGCCGCACTTGGGTTACGGTGAGCGCGGTGCAGGTGGCGTGATTCCGCCGAACGCGACCCTGATTTTCGACGTTGAGCTGGTTGATTTCTAATCGGGTTACCCGTGCGTTTTCTGTCGCTTCTCGTTTTAGTGGCGGTCGCAGGGTTCGCAGCAGCCGAGCCCGCTCCGCAGGACGCTGAGCGCGGCGAGACCGATCTGGTGGCTCCGTACTCCCCGCCGTGGCCGGAGATTGCGGGGCGCGCCAAGCACACCATTTCTGGTCTGAGCTATGTGGTGATGAAAGCGGGGGAGGGTGAGAAACCTCCTGTCGGCCAAGTGGTACAGGTGCATTACACGGGCCGGCTTCGCAATGGCGAGATTTACTCATCCTCCTACTCACGCCAAACCCCCTATCATTTTAGGGTGGGGATTGGCTCCGTGATCAAGGGTATGGATGAAATGATCCTCGATATGCGCAAGGGTGAGCGCCGTATCGTCGTGATTCCACCCGAGTTGGCCTATGGTCGGGAGGGGTTCCCCGGGGAGATTCCTCCGCGTGAAACATTGACGATCGATATGGAACTTTTGGGTTTCTAACTTTCGCGTCATGCGCAAATTTTTCGGCGTCGCTTTAACGATCGCTCTCCTCGGAACAGTGGCGGCAACGCCCGCACAAACCCGCACTTCGGGAGCCGGTTGGCTCGATGATGCCGATGCCGCAGGGGGAAAAGCCAAACCATCCAAACCGGTACGCGTGCCGGCAGGATCTCCCGAGAATCGGATCGCTTACCTCGGGTATCAGACGGCCTTGTCCACCTACGTCTACGGGTTAGGCGTGCCCATCGGCCTTGGTGCCGACGATCCGCGCACCTTGATCGCAACACCGCTTATCATCGCGCCCCTCGCCTTTGGCGCCCACCTCGCCTCAACGCCCAAACTTGACTTTACCGACGCGCACCTCAAGGCGTCTTTTTACGCGCCCACAGCGGCCACGTATGCCGCCACAGCGCTGTCTTTGGCCTTTTCCCCTGATGCGGGCGATGGGTATCGTCTCGGCTCTCTGATCGGCGCGGCGGCGTACCCGGCGGGTTTGCTGTACGGCTGGCATCTGGGTGACGTGTACCGCGACTCTCCCGAACGGCTTGACAACAAAATGATGTTCGCGCTTGGGTACGGCTTTCTCGGCTTTGTGACACCGATCTTGTATTACGAACGCCCCAGCCGCCATTCGCAAGACATCCTTCGCATCGGTCTTGGGCAAAGTGTGGGTATGGCCGCGGCGGGCCATTTCATTGCGGACTATTACAACCCGCGGGGTGGGTCTTCGGGGGCCCCCTTGGGGTTGGCGACGCACGCCACGCTCGGCGCGTTGGGCGGCGTTGCGGTGGCGGCCTATGCCGACGCCTCGGCCTCAATTCGTCCCTGGCTGGGAGCCGGGATCATCGGTGGTACCTTAGGCGTGACCGAGGGCGTGTACTTCTTCAACGACAGTCGCGATAGTCGCGAGCGTTCACAGTTTGCCGCACTCGGTGCGGCCGGCGGGGCCATGATGGGTTTAGGGATTCAAATCCTCACCTACGACTCCGACTACTCCACTCACGCGCATAAAATTTCGTGGGCTTCGTTCCTCGTAGGCGGCGCCTACCTCGGCTATATCGCCACCTATACCCTCACGGGGAGCCTGACCGAGCGAGCCTCACTCGAGCCACGCCACGAGGTCGATGAATCCGAGCCCCTGCGCTGGTCGTTTAACCCCATGCCGCAGCGCGAACAGGTACTGTCTCGCGGCGAACTCGCGGCGCGGTGGAAGGTGCCGGGCGTGACGTATCGGTTCTAATAGCCGTCGGTGATCTGCTGTCAGCGATTAGCGATCGGCAAACAGGCTTAGAATTCACATGGTCACGTTCCGTTTTGAAACCGCGCCATAATTTGCGTTGTGAAATAAGCGGTTGAAATCGTCTTTTCAGGCTGTTTATGGTTGTTTCTTGCGGTTTCCTGTTCGCTGACTGCTGACCGCTGATCGCTCACTCCCCCCCAACTTCCTATCTTTATATGCCCGCTTCTTCCCCGCCTTTTCGGGGAGATTAACCCGCGGAAGGCCCCTCATGTCCAACACCCCCGCGTCCTCTTCAGCCCCCTCAGCCAAGCCCCTCGTGTCGATTGCCGATGTGCAAGGCTACGATGACACCCGTCGTATCGATATCGACAAAGTCGGTATCAAAGACATCAAGCATCCGGTGCGCGTGGCCGACCGCAGCGGTGGTGAACAACACACCGTCGCCACCTTCAGCATGCTCGTGTATTTGCCCCACAATTACAAGGGCACCCACATGAGCCGGTTCGTCGAAATCTTGAACCGCCGCGAAAAAGAAATCACCGTCGAAACGTTCCAGCTCATGCTGCCCGAAATGGTGAAGCGCTTGAACAGCGAGAAGGGCGTCATCGAGATGCGCTTCCCGTATTTCGTGAATAAGCAGGCGCCCGTCTCCAAGGTTGAAAGCCTCATGGATTACGACGTGACCTTTATCGGTGAACACGATAACGGCGTCACGAGCATGACGCTCAAGGTGATCGTACCGGTCACGTCGCTCTGCCCCTGCTCGAAAGAAATCTCGGAGTATGGCGCGCACAACCAAAGATCGCACATCACCGTGACGGCCTTGCTTGCACCCAGCCCCAGCTTCGTGTGGATCGAAGACATCATCGACCTCGTGGAGTCGATCGCGTCGTGCGAGCTGTGGGCGTTGCTCAAGCGCCCTGACGAAAAATGGGTCACCGAGCGCGCGTACGAGAACCCTAAGTTCGTGGAAGACATGGTCCGCGACGCAGCCCACAAGCTCAATCAAGACGACCGCATCGTGAAGTACACCATCGAGTCGGAAAACTTCGAGTCGATTCACAATCACAGCGCCTATGCGTTGATTGAGAACGATAAGCGGGTGAATAAGTAGCGGTCAGCGGTCAGTTGTCAGCGATCAGCGAATAAAAAAGGGCAGCTCGTGAGGGCTGCCTTTTTTTATGGTCAGCGATTGGAAGACGGCTCAAGATTTTAGTGGGTTTGCTGAGCGCTGACCGCTGAGTGCTGATCGCTCTCACATCAACACCCTTGAACCTCCGCTTTCATCGATGACATAGATTGAGGTAAACGGTGGTCGGGCCCGTA
>JBIIWL010000276.1:0-2926 GCA_044338885.1 Fibrobacteria bacterium | reverse complement strand
GGAACTCTTGCCCACCACACCGATCTCGGCCCTGTTGCACGCGCTCGAGCGTAATCAGAATACGCAGGAGCACGACGTTCGCTTGTTCGAATTGGGCCGCGCGTTCTTCAAGCGTGCCAAAACCGGAGAGCGTGATACGGGCGTGCGCGAAGAGCCGGTGCTCGCCCTTGCGCTGATGGGCGAGTGGCGCGATAACCCGCTGAGCTCTAAACAGCCGATCGACTTTGCCCGCCTTAAAGGCGTGGTCGCCAATTTGCTCGAGCGTTTGCGCGTTGATCTTGTTTGGGAGGCTGGTTCCACAACGGGGTATTTGCACCCGGTTGAATCGATCACGTTGAAGGATGGTATTTCGGGGGTTGTGGTGGGGTCCCTCGGGAGTCTGCACCCCAAGGTGCAGGCGGACTACGGGCTCAAACTGCCGGTAGTGGTGGCCGAGCTTTCGCTTGAGGCCTTGCTCGCCGCCCCGCGTCGTGCGCTCAAGTATCAGGCCTTTGCGACCCACCCCGCGAGCACGCGCGATGTGAACCTTTTAATGCCCGAGGCGCTGCGCCACGGTGCTGTACTGGCGGCAATCCCGGGTGATGTGGCACACCTCGCGGGCTCGCGCCTGAACAGCGTGTATCGCGGTCAGGGTGTACCGGAGGGCCATAAAGCGCTTCACTACACGTTTACCTATCGTCACCTTGAACGCGCGTTGACGGACGAAGAAGTGAGCGCGTCGCACACGCGGGTCACAACCGCGTTGGCGGGCATTGAAGGCGTTTCGATCAAATAGCGGTCAGCTGTCAGCGGTCAGCAAAAACGGCGTTCGGGGTGGTGGTTCTTGGTATCTTCCTCATTGACCTAAATCGATTTGGTGTGTTGTTTTACCTGACCGCTGACAGCTGACCGCTGACGGCTTTCATCCGGAGGCCCCCCGTGCTACTCATGATTCTCGGAATTCTCTGGCATGTGTTCCCTGTGACCTCGATGATTTTGCTCGCACCGTACGGTAAGAAGTGGGAAGGGTTTTACCTCTCACTCTTCTTTGGTCCGATTGGTTTATTGATCGTGCTGGGCGTGCGTAAGCGCTTGATGGAACAAGCTGAAGACCGCCGTTTGGCGGGGTTGACGGCCGTATAAATTCTCCGCGTAGCGGCCTCCTCTCCGATGTAAATTTCAACCGTATTCCACCGGAAAACCCGGTGAACCGATTCTTAACCCCCCGCAGGAGTTCTCTGTATCATGGACGTCGCCGCTTTTGAAGCCCTTGCCGCTAAAGTTGAAATTGCCGTATCTCGCATCGAAAGCCTCAAGCAAGACCTGACGGCCAAAGACGCCGAGCTTGAGACCCTGCGCGGGCAGTTGATGGACGCGGGCACACGCGCCGAGTCGCTCGAGCAGACCGTGCAAGCCAAAGAGGGTGAGATCGAATCGTTGAAGCACGATTTGAGCCAGCGCTCCGAAAACCTGACACAGGCCGGCGATCGCGTACGCGATCTGGTTTCACGCTTGGACGCCGCGCTCGTTTAAACGAAATGATCGGTTCCTCGATTCCAGCCCCAACCGGCATCGGAATGCACGAAGGATCGAAAAGGCAGAACCATGACGCCGCAAATACCTGAACACGAGGCGGATCCGTCAGGATCCCCCGTCATGCACGCCGCCAAGCTCACCTTGTGCGGTGAGCCGTTACAATTGCGCACCGACCAACCTCCGGAGGTCGTGTTGCGTCTGGCCGGTTATATTAACGATAGGGTCAAGGCCGTCGGCGGTGGTACAGGGCTCGCGCCCGAAAACTTCCGCGTGTTGGCCCTGGCGTCCCTCGGGATCACCGGGGAATTGTTTGAGACCAAAGCCAAATTGGAGGATCTAGACCAGAGCAGCAAACGCATGCTCGCCAAGGCTCGCTCCCTCACGGATGCTCTCGATCGCGCGCTCGCTCCCTAGCGAACCACCATCGGCTCACGCATCACGGGGGTAAAAACGGACCCTGTCGCTGGCGCCAAAGTTCCGACTTTACAATCTTGACACATACCGATTGAGTCTCCGGCCGTCTCGCTCATGCCCCCTCGAGGGGAAGGGCAAACCGGAAGGGTCTCGTCAATCATTACCTAAAGTCAAGGTCTGGAGCGATGCGCCATAAGCCGGCAGGGTTCCTTTTGCCCGGCTGCGACCTGCGTGATGCGGCGTTGGCCCTCCTCGCGATACTCCCAGTATCGCTGCGTCGTGCCGCCTTGCCTCACTTGGTCTCGCTCGGGCAAAAGAAACCCTGCATCTGATTTTTTTGCGTTTTGAGGGGCTGCGACCTTTGTACTACTTCGTCGGCCTCAGTCGCCGTACAACCGGTACGGCTACCTCGGGGCGCCTTCTCTTGCTTGCCCTCGCTCCCTCAAAACGCAAAAAGTCTGTTGGGTTTGCGATTAGGCAAAAGAAACCCTGGGTCCGTGAAGTTTTTGAGAAGACCGTTTCTTCCTACTTCCTACTTCCTACTTCCGAGTACCGAGTACTTCCTTCCGACGTCCGACGTCCGACGTCCGACTAGTTCCCCTCACCTCTCCTGCCTGATCTTCTCATCACCTTCCCTCCACGGCACGTACAGCATCACTAGTCTCATCATTTCATCGGTGTCGTCCATGCCGCGTTCGAAGTAGACGTCGCGCGGGGGCGTGAAGGGGTTGTTGAGGTTGCGGCTGGTGTTGTCGAACACGGCTTCGGCACGGAGCATGCTGCCCTTGGGTAGTTTGATGAGGGTGCGAAAGCGGTAGAACTCTTGCCAGTTGAAATCCCACTGGGGAATGTTGACGAGGGGGATGGTGTCGCCGCCGGCTGTGGCCCCTGTGAGAGGATGAGGTGTGATCGCATAGACTTTGAAGGATTGGCCGAGGAGGTGCATGTGCGGGTTGACGGCCAAGAGCGAGACGTCGAGCGGGACGATGTTGTTGAT
>JBIIWL010000275.1:0-2927 GCA_044338885.1 Fibrobacteria bacterium | reverse complement strand
CACATTGCGAACTAATTTTTAACCCTTGGCGCGTCAGCCGCCAACCACCTTGCTTACCACCAGAACACCCACGAGCCTCCATGTCCGCACCTTCCGATAAAACGCGCGACGTTTCCCGCAAATCCGGATTCTTCCACACGCTGGTCGAACGCTATGTGCGTTTCTCCTACTCCAAGCCGCTGATCCCCATTCTGCTGATCGCGCTGTCGGCGCTCGGGTCATTCCAGCTCGCCAAGGGCTTGCGCATCGATACCGATTTACGCGTGTTGTTGCCCGATGGCACGCCGTCGAAGGATGGCATCGAGGAGGCCGAGCGCCGCAAGGGTTCGACCGATTTGTTTACCATCGCGATGGAGGGGCCTTCCATTGAGGCGGTAGCTCAATTTCAAAAGGCGTTAGCCGAGTCGCTGTCGACCTGGCCCGAGGCCGTGTGGGTGCAATACGATCAAGATCGCTCCTTCTTTGAAGAACGCGCGCTCCTGTATCTGCCGACGTCTGAACTTGAAGATTTGCGCGAGCGTGTGCGCGCCATGATCGGCGACGAGTTCACTGCGGCGAACCCTCTGATTACCGACATTGTGGACGAGGATGAAAAGAGCCCTGCGAGCCTTGAGGGCTGGCCCAATCGCGAGGCGCTTGAGCGCGAAGGTTTGCCCAAAGACATCGTCGACGCACTCACCGATCAAACCGCGCGCGGTCACTCTGATACGTTGGCCGTGATCACGCCCGCCCCGGGTGATACGGCGGAAGATGGCACGCCGCTGCCCCCCGCACCGCCGCGCCCCGATTCGCTCGCCTCGCGCATGATGAACTGGCATGCCGAAAAAGGCGTGTGGGTCGCCGTTGTCTTGGTGCAGCTGAATCAACCTTCGACCAACGCCCTATTCGCCAAGTCGATGTACGACCGCGGCGAGGCGATGATCGCGCGCACCAACCCGGATGCCTACGATACCGCTCTGGTCGCCAAGGTAGCCGGTGCGTACCGCAACTTTAATGAGATCGATCAGGTGAGCACCGATGTGGCGATGGCCGGCATCATCTCGTTCATTTTAATCACGGGTTTGCTGTGGTTCTTTGTGCGCAAACCCTTCAGCTTATTGCTGATCAACATCCCGCTGTTTACAGCCATGGCCTGGGCCATGGGGTTGACGTATTTGATCTACCAGCGCTTGACCTTGCTGACGGCCTTTATCCTCTCGCTCATTTTGGGCCTCGGCATCGAGTATGCGGTGCACTTGTATGCCCGGTGGGCGGAAGAGACGCGTAAAAAGCGCTCGCCCGTCGATGCCATGTCGGCGGCGATGGTGGGCACGGGCCGTTCGCTGCTCGCGGGCGCGGCCACCAATGTGGTGGCGATGTTGAGTTTGCAGATCGGCAACTTCGAGGGCTTCCGCGAGTTTGGCGTGGTGGTGTCGATCGGTATCATGTTCGCGCTGTTGGCCAACTGGATCGTGATGCCGCCGGTGTTCTTCTTGACGTTGCGCGGTGCGGGCTGGCTCGGCCGCCGCTCGCCCAAGGCCGTCAACTGGGTGCTCGCGCGTTTGTTGCCCTCTGAATCGGGCGTCAAAGGCGGCCTCCTATTGCCCGCGCTCCCGCTGACCCCGGGTGTGGTCAAGGGTATGGCCATCGGGGCCGTGGTGGTCACGATTGGAATGGCCTTCGGCCCGATGACCCAGTTCGAGAACGACTTCCGCAACCTGCGCGGTAAGAGCACAGGCGCGGGCATTAGTTATGGCCGCGCCGTGGGCTCGGGCCAAAACACCTCGCCGGCGGTCATCTTGGGTACGAGCGAAGACCAAATGCGCTCGGTGCACGAAACGCTCACCGGTCGCTACGGCGAACCGGCGGATAGCATGCTCAAAGGGTTCGTGACCATTCAATCCTTTGTGCCCAGCGCGGGCCGTCAACGCCAGCGCCTTGAGGTGATGGCCGAGATCGACACGCTCCTCAATGGCCGCGCCCTCGCCAAGGTCGACTCGGCCACACGCGCCGACCTCGATACGCTTCGTCGTTATTTAGACGCGCAGCCGTTTGGGTTTGAAGATTTACCCGGCTGGTCGCAACGCTTTTTGACCGAAGCGGACGGCACGCATGGCAACATGGGCTTTCTGTACGCCAGCATGCGCGAGAGCGATGCGGTGGAGAGCGGCTTGTTCCAAGATCGCTTTCAATTTTTAGAGTCTGATGAAGGGGACGTGCGCGTCGCCAGCAGCGGCTTTATTTATGCCGACGTGGTGCGCATGGTCAAGGCCGACGGCCCGCGCCTCGCGCTCGTGACCTTCATCCTGCTGATGCTCGTCACCTGGATCGATATGCGCAAGTGGAAAGGCGTGGCCATCGTGGTGGGCTTCATCGCCTTGTCGGGCTTTTGGACATACAAGCTCATGGCCCTCTTCGGTCTCAAACTCGGCGTGTTCAACATCGTGGTGATCCCCACCATCCTCTCCGTATCGGTCGACTCGGTGATTCACCTCTACCACCGGCGCCGCGTTTTGGGCGCCGGCAAGTTGCGCGAACTCTACCGCACCACCGGCTCAGCGGTGATGACCGGCACGTTGACCAACATGTTCGGCTTCCTTGGTTTGTGCTTCGTGGGCCACAAGGGCATGCAGAGCATTGGCCTGCTCGCGGCGCTCGGCATCGGCAGCGGGTTGGTTGTGATGTTTACCGCACTGCCCGCAGCGCTCGAGTACTTGTGCCCCAAGGAACCGGTTGAAGGCGAAGAAGACTAGGCGCCTCATCACATTTCCCGGATATTAAGCCGGGAAATGTCTTTTCTGGTGTTTCCGCTGAATTTCCGGCATAAAAAGCCTGTGTCAAATGACAATACGTCATTAGCTTTGTCAGCATGCGCACTCTTATCTCTGCGGAAGCCCTCCACGAACGCATCGCCATTTTAGGGTCAGAAATCACACGTGATTATGCCC
>JBIIWL010000273.1:0-2937 GCA_044338885.1 Fibrobacteria bacterium | reverse complement strand
CCCCCAACATTTGCCCCCTTGTTCCTGTCTACATTGACATCCGGAGGTTCTATGGTTCGTTTGCTTTCGGTCCACCACTCATTCTGCCGCCCTTTATTGCACCACGCCCTCGCGCTGTTCATGGTGGTTACGGCCTCTCTCCCCGGCGCAGCCTCCGCGCAACCCGCACCGTCGTCTACCCCGCGTTGGTCGCTGATGGACTTAGGCCGATTGGCCTCGCCCGAGGTCACCGCCATCGCCCAGGATCCGCTGGGCAACGTCTACTACGCCACCCGCGGCGGGCTCACCATCGAAGACCGCTCAGGTGGTTTTCGCATCATCAACAATTCTACGACCAAAGGGGGCCCCACCTCTGATACGCTGACCGTACTGGGGTTGGATCGCTACCGCGATGTATGGGTGGGCACTTTAGGAGGGGGGTTGGGCGTGTATGCCAACGGGTCGTGGAAAGTCCATACCGTGGAGAGCACACGGGGTGGATTACCGGACGACTGGATCGTGTCCCTCGCGTTGCATCGGGAAGAACGTTGGGTCGGGACTCGCAATGGCTTCGCCGTACTGCGCGGTTCATCTTGGACCACATTTTCGGGTGATCGCATTGCAGGCCGCCTCCCCCACCCGACCGTGACGGCCATTGCCGTCGATTCGGCCGGCGATAAGTGGATCGGCACCATCGGCGGCCTCGTGCGTTTACGTGGTGCGTCATGGACGCGCTTCACTCCCGAAGATACCCAGGGCGGCCTCCCGCATCACGGCATCACGGCGTTGCACGTCGACGCCGCCGGCGGCCTCTGGGTGGGCACGCAAGCGGGGGTTGCCCGCCGCGCCCCCGATGGCCGATGGCTGACCTTCGGCCCCGGCTCGGGCTTGGGCAGTTTGGTCAACGAGCGTGTGGCCGCGATTTCAGGGGGCGTCGATGATGAAGTGTGGGTGAGCCTGCGCGGTGGCGCGGCGCGGCACTACAAAGGTGACTGGACGGTGTATACGCGCGACAACGTGCCGGGCTTGTTAACGCTGTTCATCAACACCGTGCACTCGAGCGCCGACGGGTCGATCCGCATCGGTACGCAAAAAGGGGTGATGGCGAGGATTAATGGGGGCAGTCGGTAAGAGCTAGTCGGATGTCGGATGTCGGAAGTCGGAAGGAAGTCATCAGCGTACTCCTACTCCTACTCGATGCGTTCAGCGATTAAAAATCGAGTACGAGTACGGAAATCAGATTTTGGAATTACGCCACCGCCACCGTGCACCGCTAAACATCCGACATCCGACGTCCGACGTCCGACGTCCGACCCTTTGCCCTATCGTTTCACCATCGTAAACGAGTAGACCGCGGGTAAACTGTCGTCCACCTGGCCCGCACCCCGATAGCCCAATAATTCCCCCCCCAAAAACATCCGGGCGCCCATGCGTTCGAGCTTGCCGAGTTCTTGCAGGATCGACGTACGCTGGCGATCAGCCGTGCGTGTGAAGCGCACAGGCGCGCCCGTGGGCACACTAATCTCAAACTTTTTAGGGACGCCGACGCCGCCCCAAGTGGTGCGCTCGGGTATGGCGATTGCAGTCGGCCTGATCAATACCAACGCGCCGTTTTCTTCGCGCACACCGTACCCAAACACATTGGATTTTTCCGTGAAGAACGAGCCGCCTTCGGCGCGACCGGCGGTGACGACATAGCGGTAGTTCGCATCCATGAACCGCGTGCCGAATTGTGATTGACGGCTGTGGTCCATCCACCCGAATCCGCGTACCGCGATGGTGTCGTTCCCCACACTGAGGCGCCCGCGCACGCGGGCTTTGGGAATGTGCAAGAAGAGCGCGACCGATTCGCCATTGCCGAGGCGGAACAACCCGTCACCCCACACCACACCGGGCATCATGCGATCAAACGTCAGGTCGAGGAAATAAGACTTTCCACCCTTAACCGTGGAGAAAAACACACGGTGTTCGCGGGGGGGGAGGCCTTCGGCAAAAATGTTGGCGTGCACGGCCAAACGCTCGGTCGACCCATCCCATTTAAAGTTGGACATCGAATATTCGCGGGCCACAAATTCGCTGCGCATGCCCGGGCCCATCACCGATAAATCGGCCCCGCACGCCGGATCTTTGAACTTGCCGAAGTGAACGCGTGAGAGATTGAGTTGAACTTGAATGCCATCGTTGAGGCTAAACTGCCAGGTCCAAAATTCATTGTGGGTGCGACCGGGGCCCGGTTGGGGCGCATAATCGGCAGGGGTATCGCGGCGTAAATCCCCTTGAGGCATCGTCACCTGAGCCGCAGGAACGCCCCAGCACACGCCGAGCACGGCTAGCGCGGCCAGAATTTGGGTGTGGAAGGCGCGCGGGGCGCGGAGTTGGGACAGGGCGTGGGGACGTCTCATAGTCGATAAAGTATATATGTCGCGCATGCCCGTTTTATTGCCCGACGTACGCTCCGTACTTCACCCCACGCTTCATCACGCCCCAAAAACCCCGTCGATTCGATTGACCGGGCCCTTTCGCAGCAGGCGCGGCCTGCGCGCGCTTATGGTCTGCGCCTGGGCGATGGCCGCGTTCGTCGTGCACGTGTCGGCCCAAACCGATGTGACGACCACGCCCCCCACCTCCCCCCCCCAATCGCCCAATGCCGATAGCACGACTCGTTCGAAGTTGACGCTGATCCCGGGTCTGAAGATCTCACCGGAGATCGGCATTGGTGTGGGCATGATGGCGGTGCACACCGGCTCGCCGCGCCCCGGTGCGCGCATGGAATACCGGATGCTGTACACCACGCGCAACCAAATGGAACTGCGCGTGTCCAACCGCACCGAGGAGTTTTTCGGCTCGCCGTGGGAAGCCCGGTTTGAAGGCAGCTTTCAACGATTCCCCGACAACTATTTCGGCGGAGGCAACAACCCGGCTGAAAGCGACAAGGTCGAGTACTCGCCCACAGGCGGG
>JBIIWL010000274.1:0-2937 GCA_044338885.1 Fibrobacteria bacterium | reverse complement strand
TGCGGCTTCCAGTTTTGCCGTGTGGGAACCGATATTGCGCACCAACCGCCGCAACCTCGAACTGATTCTCCCCGCCTTCCGCCGCGAACTCGAACTGTTGGAAGAAGATTTGGTGGAAGATGGGGGCGGACGCTTTTTTACTGAAGCGAATGCGCTCCGCGCCAAGTACCAAGCCCCCCGCAAAGGGTTTACGTCCAAGGTGACCGAAATCCTCGTCGACATCGAAGACAAAGCCGGCGCGCTGCTCCATGTGTTGCAGCCTCTCTCGGCGGCTGGCCTGAACATCTTGGACCTCGAAATTCTTAAGGTACGCGAAGGTGAAGAAGGCGTGCTTATGATGGGCTTCCGCAAACCCGCGGAAGCTGAAATGGCTTTGGACTTGCTTAGCGCAAGCGGGCATAAAGCGCGGTTACGTTAGTATGAGTCAAATGGAAATCGAACAGACCGATGCAGCCGGAATGGCCGAGGATGCGGACCTCTCGTCCTCCGAAGGTGTCCCCGCTGTGGCCGATCTGGCCGGAATGATCGATGGATCCGGTACGTTGACGCTCCACCGCGCTAAAAAGCTGCGCGGGTCCGTGAGTTTCCCCGGCGACGCGCACCAGGCCCTTTATGTCTGTGCGATCGCCTCACTTAGTCCTGAAGCCACACGCATTGGCAACCTGCCTGAGGCGGAGTGGTTCAGCACGTATCGAGCCTCACTCGAAGCCCTCGGCGTGGTTTTCGAAGCCACAGACGATGGCCATATGCTCGTGCGCGGCCCCCGTGAGGGCCTCACGACGCCCCCAGAACCACTCGTGGTCCGTCACGAAATCGCCGCCCTGATTTTGGCCGGCCTCTGTTCGGGCCGCGGTCTCAATGCCACGCTTTTGATTGACGACACGCAAGTACCCGGTGATATCATTGCCCAAATCAAGTCGCTCTGGCCCCAAACCGCTGCGGACGCAGACGGCGTCGTCATCGGCGCGCTCAATGTCAAAGCCCGCGGCATCGTCAAGCCGTTCGAGCGTAAATGGGACGATGGTGCGACCAAGGTCGCTCTGCTGTTTCACGCACTCGCCGGCGGTGAGTCCCTCGAGCTGCACCTGCGTCGCCAAGGTGCCGACCTGCTCGAAAACATGCTGGCCCACTTTGAGGTTCCGCTTAAAGTGGAGCGCGATGATGATAAAGAAGCCGACGAACTCACGCGCCGTATCGCCCGCCAAATGCGCGCCGCCGGTAAAGAAGTCCCCGTCACGCGGCTCAAGCTCGGCGCCGGGGCGCGCCCTGCAGCGACCTTCCTTACGCTTGCGGGCGACGTGACCGAAGCCTCTGCCGTCGCGCTGGCCGCGACCTTGGTCAAGGGTTCGGACGTGCTGCTCGAACACGTTTTACTCAACACGGGACGTGCGGCCTTTTTTGCCGCACTGCGCCGCTTGGGGGGCGACATCGAAGTCACGCAACGGCGTGAACGTTTTGGTGAGACCCAAGGCACGGTACGCGTGCGCACCAGTGATTTGATGGCCAAACGATTCGACGGCGAATCGCTCGCCGACGTACGAGATGAAATCTTTATGCTCATCACCGCCGCGGCCTACGCCGAAGGCGAGTCGGTGTTCCGCGATCTCGATTGGCTGCGCCAAGGGCCTGAAGATCGTCTCCGCGTGTTCACAGCCGCGCTCAAGCGCGGCGGGGTAGAGACCGGCGAGATTGAAGACGGTATTGTGATCCGAGGCCGCGCCGAGAGCGACGGCGCGGCGTTCGATTCACTCGGCCATTGCGGTCTCGCGGCCGCCTGCACTGTGATGGCGCTCAAATCACATGGGGCGTCCACACTGGACGGTGCGGCCGCATTGGCATGGCGGCATCCGGGACTTCTCACCCGGTTTAACGCACTCGAACACCCTGCCACCGGATCGTCCGCGGAGAAAACCACATGAGCTCCTCCCGCGCTCGCAAACCCACGCCTGCCAAACGACACGACAACTTCGTGAGCAAGCCTGAAGCGGATATTCGCACGCTTGGGGTATTTGCGCTCAAGGGGAATGTCGAGCCGGCGATTGAGATTGTGCGCGCGTTTGCGCAAGCGCACCCTGAAGTGCGCGTGTGCCTCAACGGTTTTTTGAAACCCCATGCAGGCCGCGGGCTCAAGGTGCACTCCGATGCGTACTTGGCCTCCAAGGTGGACGCGTTGTTGTCGCTGGGTGGTGATGGCACGTTTTTGACCGCTGCGCGTTTAGGACATGCGAAAGGCATTCCGGTATTGGGGGTGAATCTCGGTCGCACGGGTTTTTTAGCCGACGTGTCGCTCGAGAATTTAAGCGCGATTTTAAACGACTTGTTGAGCCGCGAGTATTCATTGCGCCACCGTATGGTTTTGGAAGTGGAGCAACGGCGCGGGTCTAAGGTTTTGTTTCACGATATCGCGCTCAACGAAACGGCATTTGCAGGCCTCATGGGCGGGCAAATGGCGGAGCTTGAGGTGGAAGCGAATGGACAATTTTTAACGGGTTACCGCGTGGATGGCTTGCTCGTCTCGACGCCCACGGGCTCGACGGCCTATTCGCTCTCGGCCGGTGGCCCGATTGTGCACCCTTCGGCAAACTCTCTCCTCCTGACCCCGATGAACCCTGCGTCGCTCTCAGTGCGCCCGGTGGTATTGCCCGATTCAATGGCGATTGAAGTGCGTAACGTGACCGCGGGCGGTAAGACGCTCAACATTTTCGCCGACGGTCGCACACGCGGCAGCTTTAAACCTGGCGACGTGGTGCGCATTGCGAAGCACCCGATGCGCCTCCACATCATTCGCCCGCGTGGGACGAGCTATTTCGAATCTCTCCGCAACAAACTTGGGTGGACGGGCGACAGCGACCCGCGTTCGGGCACGCGTTAGATTCAAAAGGTGTTTTGTGCGTTTGAGGTGACTGAGGTTCCACAACAAAAAAGCCCGCCGCGAGA
>JBIIWL010000047.1:0-10057 GCA_044338885.1 Fibrobacteria bacterium | reverse complement strand
TACTGATGTATTGTGACGACCCGCACGCCGTCACCCGGTTGCTCGGCGAATGTCGGCGCATCCTCGTACCGGGCGGCCGTCTCATTCTCATTGAAGCCTTCTTGTACGGCGATACCCCTCATCACCAAATCCCCGATTGCGTGCGGTGGACTGCGGACGGCATGCGCGCGTTGACGATTGCTCAGGGCTTCGGCCCTGTGACGGTCGAAAGACTGGGCGGGGTGGCAGGGGTCATGCTGGCCATCGTGCGCGATCTGTTGCCGGGGTTCCTGGGGCCGTTGCGCGCCTTCTGCACGCTGTTGGGGGCGTGGCTTGATACCGCTCTCGCACGCATCCCTTATGTCGCGCGGCGCAATGCGCGCTACTGCGTCGGTCATTATACCGTAGCCGTGCGCCCATGATGCCTGCTCACCCGCGCGCCGTTCATTTTTTTCACCCCTACTTCCGCGACGGCGGCGTAGAACGCAATATTGCCATCCTCTCGCGAGAGTTTCGCCGTCGCGGCCTGCATACTGACACGGTGACGCTCGGCGTCGCGGCCGAAGACCCGCGCACTCGTGTGGACGGCGCGCCGGAGCTGACCGACCTTGGTGTGCGTCGCGCCATGTGCGCGGTCATCCCCTTGGCCAAACACTTGCGGCGCCATCGGCCCGATGTACTGCTCGCCTTTCAAAGCTACGGAAACGTGATCGCCGTGTTGGCCAATCTGTTGGCCGGTCGGCCCACGCGGGTCATCGTGAGCGAGCGCACCGCCCTCTCGCTAGAACGAGGCACGCATGCCGCCCTGCGCCACAACAACCCGCTCAAAGATCGCGTGTTGTTGGGCCTGATGCGCGTGTGTTACCGCGTTGCCGACCTGGTGTCCGCGAACTCCATCGACGGCGCGCGCGATGTGGAGCGCGTGCTGGGGTTACCGAACGATTCGGTACGCGTGCTTTACAACCCCACCTTCGACCCAAGCGTGCGTCTCAACGCGAGTGCCCCCGTCACGCATCCATTTTTCGACTCACCCACCCCCGACCCGGCACAGGGGAAGGTCCCCGTTCTGGTCGCGGCGGGTCGGCTCAACCCCCAAAAAGATTTCGCCACCCTGCTGCGTGCCTTTGCCTTGCTGCGTGCGCAACGCCCCTGCCGATTGATCATCGTCGGTGAGGGCTCTGAGCGCGCGGTGCTCGAAGCGCTCGCCACAACCCTAGGAATCAAGGCTGACGTCGATTTTCCGGGGTTTGACCCCAACCCATGGCGTTATATGGTACGAGCAGACGTTTTCGTTCTGTCGTCGTTGTGGGAAGGGTTACCGAATGTTTTGATTGAGGCGGTCGCGCTCGGTGTACCCGTCGTGTCCACCGATTGCCTGAGCGGCCCACGCGAAATTTTGCTTGAGGGGCGGGGGGGTGTGTTGGTGACACCGGGTGATGCGGTCGGTTTGGCGGCGGCCCTCCGGGAAGCGCTCGCCGACCCGCACAGGGCGCAGGCGCTCGCGCGCGTGGCGCAATCGGGATTGCCGCGCTTTGAGACCGCTCCCGCTGTAGAGGCCTATTTGCAGACGATACACCACGTGGTCGAACAGGCTCCTCGGAGAGGTGCACGCTCATGATGCGCGGCCAAGGACGTGTGGCGATCTGGTGCCCCTACATGGGGAACATCGGGACGATTCGCGCCATCTTGAACCTGGCGGCTGGGCTGCGTGATCGCGGGTGTACCGTCGACCTGATTCGGGTCCATAAAGAGTGGGCCGGCCACGAAGGGTTCCTCAAAGATCATGGCATCAACCTTGTCGATTTCGGCGGGTCGAAGCTGTTTCCCTGGTTGCCCCGTTACGGTATTGGGTTCCGCATTTCCATGGCCTTGCTGTCCTTATTTTCGTTTCCGGTATTGTGGTTCTACCTCAACCGCCGCAAACCCACGGTGACGTTCGTGTGCTTACTCGGGTTTGTGCCCTTGTTGGCGACGCTTCTCTCGCCGCACAAGCCACGAAATGTGCTGTTCGTGAATGGCATCCCCACCTTCAATCGGTTCCGCACCTTTCTGTGGCGGCATCTTCACACGCGGGCTGATCTGGTGATCACCGTCACCAAAAATACGGGTGACCTGATCCGCCGGCAGGGCCTGCCCGCCCACAAATTGCGCCTGATGGATCATCCCGTGCTGGATGACAGCGTTTTGATCAACAGTCGCGAACCAGTCGATCACCCGTGGTTCACCTCTAAAGATCGGCCCGTCATCGTGGGCATGGGTCGGCTGACGCGCCAAAAGGATTTCCCCACTCTGCTGCGCGCCTTTGCCCGCGTGCGCGCCGCACTGGCTTGTCGTCTCGTGATTTTTGGCGAAGGGGAAGATCACCAAGCCCTCGCGACCTTGATCGGTGAACTCGGATTGCGTGAAGAGGTGTGGTTGGCGGGGTTTTTAGCAAACCCCTATCGCTATATGGTGCGCGCCGATTTGTTTGTGCTCTCCTCGCGTTGGGAAGACCCCGGTCATGTGATCATGGAAGCCGCCTCTTTGAAGGTGCCAATCGTGTCGACCGACTGCCCGTCAGGCCCGGGTGAGTTTCTGGAAGGCGGCGCCCTCGGTCATCTCGTGCCTGTGGGAGACAGCGACCGCATGGCTCTGGCCATGCTCGACGCACTGCGGGCCCCATCGCAAGCCCGCGTCGAGGGCGCATACCGCCAAGCCGCACGCTATACCGTGCCAGCTTGTATCGACGCTTACATCGCGGCGCTCGGGTTGACCGATCGCTCACGCTCAAGATCTGAATCCCTCTCATGACGCTTCGCGCCCCGTCAACCCTTCACGGAACCTCTGCGGCGCCGCCCACCGCCAGGGCCGAACACCCCGATGGTCTGAGCCTCATTCTCATCACGTACAATCGTGAGGGTGACATCCAGAACAGTCTTGCTTCGCTCGAGACCATGGCCTCCACCGTGCTCGAGATCATCGTCGTCAATAACGCGTCGACCGATGGTACGGCCGAAGTGCTGCGCGGGTTTGCCGCGCGCATCCCCAACTTGCGCGTCATTGAGGCGGCGTCTAATCTGGGGGTGGCTGGCGGGCGGAATCGCGGCATGCGCGAAGCACGCGGCGGCCTGTTCGTTTTTCTCGACGATGATGCCGAGTTTTTAGAAGCCGGGTTTGCGGCCCAGATTGCAGCGCGCTTTAAACGCGACCCATTACTCGGCGCGCTGGGTTTCCGGATCGTGGACGGGGAAGGGGCCATGCGCCCTCATGAGTTTCCTCACCCCAATAAATCGCTGCCGCGCGACCAGGAATTTTTAAGCGCTTATTTCGTTGGGGCGGGTCATGCCATCCGCCGCGCGGCCCTTGAGGTTACGGGTTTGTACCCCGAAGAGTTTTTTTATTCGCAAGAGGAACTTTATCTGTGCACGGCCCTGGTCGAAAGCGGGTATCACATCGCCTATTGTCCCGCCGTCACCGTGAGGCATTGGCAATCCAACGCCGGGCGCTTTGTCAGCGCACGAAAATGGTTTTTGCTTTTACGGAACACCCTCTTGATCAACCATCGCTTTCTCCCGATGATCCCTTACCTTTGGTCGATCGTGGTCTGGAGCGGCAAGGTGGCGATTCTGTCGCGTAGCCCCCGTGTCGTCTGGGGAGCCCTTCGCGAGTACAGCGCCATGACGGCCCTTCCGCTATTTCGTCGACGTCCCTTGCAGGGTTCTGCGTATACCTATCTGCGACATCACGGTGGTCGGGTGTGGTGGTAGAGGAGGTTTTGGGCCGGTCGATTTTACCGCTCTGAGGCATGCGCCGAACCGCTGATTGGGTTGGTCTGATCGATCATTTTGGGACCACCCTCATGAATTCCCGATTCGCGATTAAATCGATAGGTCACGGCATGTAAAAAAGCCTTTTGGGTGTGCGGCACGCATCATGTGAGAGCCGTGATTGAATGTATTAGAGCAAAAGTGCGCAAATCAATTGCACTTTTGGCAATAGTATGATTGGGCCGGGCTAGACTACTCCAGACTGTATTTCTCGTGCTAAATTATGGCCTAGATTTGGTTGTTTAATCGCTGGTCTTTTGTGACATATGGCAGTAAGTAGTGGTATCGCCCATTGGCGGGTCACCGCGCGGGCTTTAACAATTTTACACGTTAATCACACTATTACCACTTTGGGAAAAGTATGGCCTCTTTCGTGTTTGAATACTCTCTAGGTATCTGCTCCTGTATGGGATGGGAGTCTTCAACAGTTCGTTGCCTGAGTATCGGTTAATAGGCATCGTTGTGAAAGCCCTTATTCTCACGTCGCGATTTCCTCAACCACCCGTAGGTGGCGACAGGCTACGTGCTCTAAACATCATTCGGTCTTTATCGGCCGAGATGGACCTTGATGTCTTTTCGCTCTACGCGCATAAGGACGAAGTGTCTTCCGATGAGGAATTAAAGCGCCTTTGTGGTCAGGTGCATAGCTACCACTTGCCGCGCTGGCGGCGTATCGTCAACACCATGAAAGGCTGGCTATTTGGCTTGCCTTTGCAGACCGCCTACTATACCGATTCGGCGGCACGTCGCACAGTCGATGAGTTGCTGGCCAAGGGTGGGTACGATGTTGTCGTCGTGCATTTGGTGCGCATGCTCGAGTACGTCAAAAACTTCCCCCCCGAGCGAGTGGTGCTTGAACTGACCGATGCAATTTCCATGAACTACAATCGCATTCGTCGCCCGGCCACCCCACGCGAATTCTTGTATGTGATCGAACGCTCGCGCCTGCTTCGTTACGAACTCGATGCGTTAAAGCGTGTGGCCCGAGGCGTGTTGGTGGCCGACACCGATGCCGCCTACCTCGCAGGGCACGGGGCTGAACCCCAGAGCATGATGGTGGTGCGGAACGGAACCGTTCTGGCAGGTTCACCGCTGTCGCGGGTGTATAACCCTCATCAGATCGTGTTTTTGGGAAACATGCGCACCACGCAAAACGAAGACATGTGCTTGTGGTTCATCAAAAAGATTCTGCCGCTCATTCAAGCCGAGCGGCCCGAGGTCACCTTCGTGGTCGCGGGGGCCAACCCCTCCCGGCGTTTGTTGTCCTACCATGGCCGCCACGGTATTTCCGTCACGGGGGCTGTGAGCGAACCGGCCGCTGTCCTCTCGTCCGCGGCGGTCTCCGTCTGCCCGATGCGTTATGGTGCGGGGCTTCAAAACAAGATTTTAGAATCCATGGCGGTCGGTGTGCCGGTGGTCACAACGACCTGTGGTTCCGAAGGTTTGGGCGGCAAGGATGAAAAGGTTTTGTTGGTGGCCGATACGCCCGCGGCCTTCGCGTGGCAGGTATTGCGCGTTTTAGACGATCCGGCCCTTCGGCAGTCGGTTGGTGAACGCGCGTCGGCCCTGGTGATGGAGCACTTTCGATGGGCTGACCAAATGGGGGCCTACAGCCAGTTGCTTCATTCCATCGGTTCCCCGGAGGCGATCGAGAGCGTTGCTGAAGGTGCTCATGCGCCGCGCGCCATCTCGGTGGCCTAAAACCCAGCCTCCCCTCATCGCCCCCGGCTCACCCTCATATCTGGTTCGGCAGCCTGCGATGCCGACCTATTTTATCGTTGTGGGTTTTTAAAGGATGGGATTTTCACGATGACATCGTTTGTTCAGAACGCTCTCCCTGGCGAGCCGGCTCCTGCGAGCCCCGGAGTCTTTCTGTCCTTCATCGTGCCGGCCTATGCCAAAGCCGCTCAATTGCCACGTCTCTTGAAGAGCCTGACCGCCATGGGGTCCCATGATGCGGCCCTGTCGATCGAAGTCATCGTGGTGGACGACGCGTCCCCTGACCATACAGCCGCTGTGGCCGCACAGTGGGCTCAGCGCGACCCGAGCATCCGTTTGGTGCGCCATGCCGCGAATGGCGGCGTGCACGCCGCACGTAATTCGGGGATGGCGGTGGCACGCGGCACCTGGCTGGCCTTTATCGACGCTGACGATTACTTGAATGCCGACGGCGTGTCGCGCGTGGTGGATACGTTGAGGCAGCAGGCTTTGGACGAAGATGTTGTGTTTTTCGGTTTCACCTCCGACCAAGGCGAACCGACGGGTTTGACGCATGCGGGCTTTCATAGTGTAGACGAGGTGTTTACCGGAGTGGCCTTCCGCACTGAAAAAAATTGTCTGCTGTGTGTGCGGGCGCGCATCGTCCGCGAACACGCGATTTCGTGGTATTACACCAATCTCGATTCTCTGTTTTGGCGCGAGGTGGTGTACCGCTCACGGGACCTGCGCGCGTTGTGTGTCGAGCCCGCCGTGGGGGTGTACGACACATCGACGGTGGGGTCGCTTAAAAAACTGAGGAACGACCCCGCCCATATGGGGCGCCACGCCAATGCCAAGGTCGAAGCGGTGTTTCGGTTTCTCGATCGGGTGGGTGATTATCTCAAAACATCCCCTAAGGCCGCCGAGGCGGTCATCTGGTTTCTACTACTTGGCAACTTGAAGTACGCCAAGCCCAAAGGGCGGTTTTTCTTGAAGACCGTGGGGTGTGCCTTCCGCTTTCCGCTCACCTTCGGTTTGCGCCTGAAGCTGATCGCCGTGGTGGCGATCCCGTTTGCCACTGACTTTGGAACCCGCCATTCAACACCTGCGGCTCGCTCCTCAAATGCACGGGCGAACGCTTAAGTCAAATAATCCAGCGTGCTAAAGGGCTTGCCGCGCAGTTTGCGGAGCACGATACTCGCATAGAGCAGCAGCTCGCGCCACCGCGGCAGCCAGGTCATCAGGTTGCGGGGTCCGAGCAATTTACGGAGCGGCAGCATCTCGCTCTCGTACATGTTGAACATGAAATCGAGCAACCACATGGTTTTGGCCCCAGCCACTGTGCACCGATAGGTCACGCGTTTACTGATACCCAGGTGCAAGAACAAATTAAGGGTGACGCATTGCCGTAATATCAATGCCGAGGTTCTGATTTGCAGCGGATGGTCGGTGTCGTTCACCAGTGTGGCCTCAAACTCGCGCACGCGGCCCGTGTGTAGGTCCACCTCAAACGCGACGCTACGCTTGCCGTGCACCACGTAGGTGACCGGGTGGCCTTTAAACTGGCGCCGAACGAGCCGCGGCAGCGCGTGTGAGAAGGCGGCGAAGTAGCGCTGCATGAGGGTTAGCGGCAGGTCGGTGCGCGCTTCGGTTTGGTAGTACGCCTCAAGCACGGGGGCTTTTTCACGTGCGTAGGCAGCGAGCAGGCCTTCACGCTCGGTGAACCAAGGCTTATCGGCAATCTTAAAACCAGACCCGGCGGACCAGCAATCCCCCGAGAGCATGACTTTAACCTCGGGCCATCGGCCCGATTCACCCCCGGCCATGGCCTCCTGGCAATAGTCGCGTACGCGTACTGGCGTGGTGACGGAGGCATTGAACGCGTAAGCCTCGCGATGCAACAGGCAATGGTTACTGGCAAAGGGAATGGCAAACCGGGCCCCGCATTTTGAGGCGAAGGCTGCGAACTCGCGCACATAGCGGTCGTTGTCGTCGGGGGCTTTTGCGGGCGAGTCGGTGAATGTGTAAGAGGCGCGGGCGTTGGCCGAGCTATGGCTGCGGAGTACGAAGTCGATGCGCGGATGACGTTTGAGAATGTGAGCCAGCGGACCGCCCATGAACTTGGCGTCATTGGCGTTGAACAAGACCGTTTCGCCGCATTCCACCACGAGTCCGCTGTCCATAAAGGGTGAGAACTGATACGAGGTGATTTTAAAGTCGGGGGCGATCTGAAGCGATGCGCCATGGCGCATTTCGATCACGTGCTTGAACCCGATTTGGTTGAGATCACGCTTCATGCGGCGCGCGCCACCCCAGGGTACGATGATGGGGGTGTCTTTGGGAAACTTGCGCAGCGAGGGCCCTTGAAAGTGATCCCAATGAATGTGGGTGAGCACGATGTAGGCGGGCTTGAGGGCAACCAGTTCGTCAACCAGCGACTTTTCAACCGGCGGGTAGTTCCACCACGAGCGCCAGTAGGTGCTGCCGATCAGCCACGGGTCGAACAGCACGGTCTTGCCGCTCTGGGTGATGCGTAACCCGGCATGGGAGAGGATCTGAAATTCCATAGCCGGGTCTTTTGGCCCGCTCAAACCTTGTAGTAGTCGCGGTACCAATCCACAAACGCGCCCACGCCGGTTTCCACCGAGGTGGAGGGCTTGAAGCCGGTGTCGTGGATCAGGTTGTCGACATTGGCGAAGGTGTCGGGCACATCGCCGGGTTGCAGTGGCATCAGGTTCATGATCGCTTTTTTACCCAGCTTTTCTTCGAGCACACGGATGTATTCAAGCAGTTCAACGGTGTTGTTGTTGCCGATGTTGTAAATGCGGAAGGGGGCGGTGCTGGTGGCGGGGTCGGGTTTGAGGCTGTTCCATTGCGGGTTGACTTGCGCGGGCCTCATGGCGGTGCGGTAGACCCCCTCGACGATGTCATCGATAAAGGTGAAGTCGCGGCGGTGTTTGCCGTGGTTGAACACGTTGATGGGCAGCCCGGCGAGGATGTTTTTGGTGAACAAGAAGAGGGCCATGTCGGGGCGACCCCACGGGCCGTAGACCGTGAAAAAGCGCAGGCCCGTGGTGGGAATGCGGAAGAGGTGGCTGTACGTGTGAGCCATCATTTCGTTGGCTTTTTTGGTGGCGGCGTACAGCGTGAGGGGGTGATTGACACCTTCATGCTCGCTGAAGGGCATGTTGGTGTTGGCCCCGTAGACCGAGCTTGTGGAGGCGTAGGTGAGGTGCTTGACCTCGTTGTAGCGGCAGGCCTCTAAGATGTTCATGAACCCGACCACGTTGGCGTCGACATAGGCGCGGGGGTTTTCGAGGCTGTACCGCACGCCGGCTTGCGCGGCGAGGTTGACGACGATTTCGGGTTTGGCCTGCGCAAAGGCTTTATCGATGGCGGCTTTGTCGGTGAGGTCGTTACGGTAGAACGTAAAGCCGGGGTAGGCCGCGAGGATTTTGAGCCGGGCTTCTTTCAGCGCGGGGTCGTAATAGTCGTTGACGATGTCGTAGCCCGCCACGGTGTGCCCGCGCTCAAGGCAGAGCTTGGCGAGGTGGAACCCGATGAACCCGGCGGTGCCGGTAATCAGGAGGGAGGGTTTGTGGGCTGTGAGGTCGTGCACGGGGTTGTCCTTGTGGCGTTTTTATCGCTTTGGTTTGGTGAATTTAGCCAAATGACCCCTAGTAAAAAGGGTGTTATCGTTTGCGGAGGAGTGGTGTAAGTCGAGGGTAGGGAATGGGGGATATTTGTAGCTTTTGCCGCTGTTCTACCACAATTTTGCGTAATTGGCGCAGGCGGTGAGGCGGTTTGGCAAAGGAGCCCGGGTTGCATAGAGTGCTTGAGCGTGGCGTGCCGGGTTGCCGCTTCTGGGAGGTTTTGTGATTGGCAAGGAGCGCCGCGCGCGTGTGGCTTCCTTTGCGCGCAACCCTTACGGCCGCATGATGGGTTGGTTGGGCGATCACCTTTTCCGCAAATTGTTCACGAATTCGGCCTGGCTTTTGGGCGCTCAAGGTATTTCTGGGCTCATTGGTGTAGGCGGGCTGATCATTAAAACCCGGTCGCTGGGCCCTGAGGGGTTCGGTCATCTGACGGTAGTATTGGCTTATATCGGCATCGTGGGCTCGTTCAGTTCTTTTCAATCGTGGCAAGCCGTTATCAAATTCGGGGCTGATGCGCTGCATCAGGGGTCACCTGAAAAGTTCATGGGTTACGTACGCCTTGGGTTTATGGTGGATTTATGCGGGGCCCTTTTGGGCGGGTCGTTGGCGATCGCCGGGGCATTTTTGCTGTCCGATTGGCAGGGGTGGACTCACGAGACCCGGCTGATGATGGCTTTAGGCGGTACGAGTCTTTTCTTCGCGCTATCAGGTACTCCTACGGGCGTCTTGCGTATTCTCGATCGCTTTAAGTGGTTTACCCTGCAGCAGACCTGTGTGGCCTTGATGGGTTTTACCGGGGCGGTGGTTGTGTTTTTTATGGGGTGGGGGGTTAAGGGGTTTTTGTTTGCCACGTTGTTGTCAGCGGTGGCGGGCCACGTGTTGCTCTTGGGTATGGCATTTGTGGCGTTGTATAAGGGC
>JBIIWL010000272.1:0-2938 GCA_044338885.1 Fibrobacteria bacterium | reverse complement strand
GTAATCCGGGTAACCGAGATTGTTGATGATAAACTCGTGCGTGCCCGCGACACGCAGCAACTGGAACATGCCGCTCGACAGCATGCCAAAGCACACCCACACAGTAAAGATCCAATACGCTATAGTTTTGAGGCGTCCGGGCTTCATAGAGAATCCTTTAGAAAGATGATACAGAGAATAATAATCAGATGAGGTTTTAACAAAAAAGCCCCCCGCCGGATGAACCGGGGGAGGGCTTTTGAAATCCATGTTCGGTCACCGAGTGACGCCCGGCATCTCGATACATCCACCTGCGGTGGACACTCGATGACCGGGCGTTGTATCGAGGTGACCGCGGCGGCCTTACCGGGACATCGCCCAATCCGGCATGCGCACGATCTCGCCGCCCTTAAGGGCCGACTGGTGCGCCAAAATACCCGTGCAGGTGATGTTGGCCGACTGCACCGCATTCGGGAACGGATCGCGACCCTTATCAAGGGAGTCGAGGATCTCGTGCACCAAGTGAGGGTGCGAACCACCGTGACCGCCGCCCTGCGTGAACGACAAGTGGGCGTGTTCGTCGTCGTACACACCCTTGGTCGTAAACGACTGAATTTCCTTCGGCAAGCGATGCGCGAAGTCAGGGCACTTGACGAACTCGGGGATTTCCTTCTCGGGCTTTTTGGCCGTGTGCACAACCAAGGGTTCATCTTCAACCAGCGGCCATTCGACCGCCTGCTTGTCGCCATACACGTCGATCGACTCGCGGTACTGACGCGCCACGTCGAACAACGAGCGGATCACGCGGGCCGACAGATCGGAATCCTTGAACTTGAGGTGCGCGGTTTCCACGGCGAACGGCGAACCATAGATGCTGTGCATCTCTTCGCGAATCGTGCCCGAGCCAAAGCACGAAACGTATTCGACGTCTTTGCCGGCGAGGCCGACCATCGGGCCCACGCAGTGCGTAGCATACCACATCGGCGGCAAACCAGGCCAGTAACCCGGCCAGCCGTCCATATCTTGCTGGTGCGAGCCTTGCAGGTACTGCAGCTTACCCAGTTCGCCCTTATCGAGCTTTTCCTTCATGAACAGGTATTCGCGCGAGTACACGACCGTCTCGGCCATGGTGTACTTGAGACCCGTCGACTTCACGAGCTCAACGATTTCTTTGCACTCGTCCAGCGAGGTGGCCATGGGCACCGTGCAGGACACGTTCTTGCCAGCCTTGAGCGCGGCGATCGACATCCAGCCGTGATCAGGGATCGGGCTATTGATGTGCACGAGGTCAACTTTCGGATCTTTAAGCAAATCTTCAAAGGCCACGTAGCGCTTTTCGATCTCGAACGCATCCGCGATTTCTTTCATCTTCGCTTCATTCCGCTGGCACACGGCATACATATTGGCAAGCGGGTGCTTCTTGTAAATCGGAATGAACTCGGCACCGAAACCGAGGCCGACGATCGCGACGTTGAACTGCTTTTGGCTCATAAGGGCTCCTATTGAATGCTGAAAAACCGGAGTCGGGAAACTAACAAAAACCGGGCACATTCTACCAGAAAAACCACGGGCAAACGGGAATTCTCCCCCCTTTAAAAGGCGTTTTGGGGGTGAATTCTGGTGTTTTTCCCGCATTGTCGGGGTGTGTTTGGGTCGCAAGGGGCTTTTTCAACCCTAGGGCCTTGGGCCCTGCGGCAGCTACTATTGCGGGTTATGAAATCACTGTCTTTACGCGCCCGCGGCATCTCACCCTCCCCCACCGTAGCCGTCGACGCACGCTACAAAGAGCTTTTGGCTTCCGGTCGAAATGTGATCAGCCTGGGCGCGGGTGAACCCGATTTACCCATGCCCGACGTGGCGGTTAAAGCCATCGTGGCGGCCCTCAAAGAGGGTAAAACCCGGTACGCCCATATGGCAGGTCTGCCCGAATTACGTGCGGCGCTCAGTCGCAAATTCGCGGACGAAAATGGCATCCGACATACGGCCGATGAAATCCTGGTCACATCGGGCGCCAAGCAGGCGGTGTTCACCGCGATGACCGCGGTACTCGATCCCGGTGATGAGGTGATCATCCCCTCGCCCTATTGGGTCACCTACCCCGAGGCCGTGCGCCTGATTGGCGGCACACCCGTCGAGATCGCCACCCGGTTTGAAAACGGGTTCAAGATGACGCCCGAGAACTTACGCGCCGCGATCACGCCGCGCTCCAAGCTTGTCTTGCTCAACTCACCGGGCAACCCGACTGGTGCGGTCTACACGCGCGACGAACTCACCGCGCTCGCCGCAGTCATCGTCGAACACGACCTCTATGTATTGTCCGACGAGATTTACGAACACATTACCTATGGCGACGCCGTAGCCGTCAGCCCGGCCTCACTGTCGGCCGACATGGCCGGGCGCACGGCCACAGTCAACGGGTTCTCCAAAGCCTTTGCCATGCAAGGTCTGCGTTTGGGTTACGTGGGCGCTCCCGCGGCGTGGGCCAAAGCGATGGTCGCCGTGCAAAGCCACGCCGCTCACCACCCCTCAACCATCAGCCAACATGCCGCGCTCGCGTGCCTTGATTCCTCTGCCAGCATCTTCCCGCCGATGCGTGCCCATTATGCCGAAGCTCGGGCCTACACCTTGTCTCGTCTCGGAGCACTTAAAGACCTCGGGCTTCGCTGGAACGACCCCGACGGAGCCTTTTACATCTTCCTCGCCATAGACGCGCTCTTGCCCTCGCAGGTCAAAGACCGAGTGATCACGACCTCTGTGCAACTCGCCGAATACCTCTTGGACGAATGTGATTTGGCCACGGTGCCAGGGCTTGGGTTTGGGCGCGAGGGTTATCTGAGGCTTTCGTTCGCGAATTCCGTCACGGTGTTAACCGAGGCATTTGATCGCTTGGAACGGGGTTTGCGTGCGCTTGCGAGGGCATGACCGCACACGACGCCCCTGCTCTTCACAATACCTCCGC
>JBIIWL010000271.1:0-2940 GCA_044338885.1 Fibrobacteria bacterium | reverse complement strand
CACCTTTTTTTCCAGCTTCTGAGCGATCATGAACAGCGCCATGACCGGCCCCGCCGCGTGAGCCACGGTGGACGAAAACCCGGCGAACGCCCCCACCGCCACACCTTGCCACCACGAGGGCGTGTAGGTCTTGGACGGATACCAGACATCGCGGACGATGAGCAATGCGGTGAGCGCCAAGGCAAGCACACCCAACGATTGACGCAAGAGCGCATCGGAAACCGAATCGATGAACAACATACCCAAGCCGATGCCTGGTACGCCGCCGAGGAGCGGCCATTTGATGAGCGCGACTTTCCATTGCTTCCAAAAGGCGCCGATGGCTAAAAAGTCGGCGAGCACAAGCAAGGGCATCACCAGGCCGATCGCGGTTTTGGCCGGTACGGCGTACGCAATGAGCGGCGCTTGTAAAAGAGAAATGCCTGACGCGAACCCGGCTTTGCCGAATCCGACGATAAAGGCGCCAATGTAGGGGAAAAGGTCTGTGGACATGGGGGGGAAAGCTAGGAATGTGTCAGATCGGGTAAGGGCTAATAGGTAGGGGGTAGGAGGTAAATCGCCTATAATAATCCGGCCATGAAATAAATATGGGGCTAACTAGCGATCAATTGATGATATGGACCTAAAGGTCTGATGCACTATGCGACATTGAATGGGCAAACAATCCGCCCTTTTTGGGAATAGTCTTCCTCCTACCCCCTACCTCTTATTCAATACCCTTTCCGCTTGTGCACCTCCCCCCACCCCGCGCCACATTCTAGATTTCAAAGTCCATGAATTTTCTCAAACTAGATCGCATCGTGCGCGCCACCGGCGACGCCGCTAAATACCGCCTCGTCCTGGTCGATACCACACGAGCCGTCAACGAAATCTCGGGCCGCCACGAGGCGAAAGGCTACGCCGCTCAACTGCTTGGGCAAGCCTCGGCCGCCGCTCTTTTGCTCGCCTCCGGCCTCAAAGGCCCCGGTACGGTGCAATTGCGTTTTTCATTGTCTGGTGATATTAGCCGGGTGGCTGCGGACGCCACGCCCTTTGGCCTGGTGCGGGCCATGATCCCGCGTGATGAAGTGTTGGCCACCGGAAGCTTCGAACCTATGGTGTTGCCCCAGACCCTTAAAGTGATCAAGCTCGATAAGGAAGGCACACGAATCTCTGAAGGCATCGTCGAGATGTTGAACACAGATATTTCCGATAGTGTGAACCACTACCTGCACCAAAGCGAACAAGGCAGCGCGCTGATTCGAGTCGTGTCGGTGTGGGATGAGACGTCAGGCAAACTGCTCTTTGCCGGCGGGGTCCTTCTTGAAGCCTTCCCCGAAGCGAAAGACACCGACTGGCAAGCGCTCCAAGACATCTTAAGCCGTGTGGATTTTGGAGCCCATGTGCGGGCCGCTGCCGAGGACGGCGAACAAGGCCTCGACCTGGATGCGCTCTATGGCTTATACGCGGGCTTCACGCCGCAAATCCATAAAGAATTTGAGATCGAATCGTTTTGCCCCTGCAGCGAAGAAGGCGTGATGCGTGCCCTTTCGAGCCTGGGCCGCGAAGGCCTCGAATCATTGTTTCTCGAAGGCAAAGAAGCCGAAATGTTCTGCGAATTCTGCCGTAAACGCTATGAGATCAGCCAGCAGAAAATCCTGCAACTGCTCAACGAGGCGGAAGAAGCGGAAGGCGGGGTTCAGTAGGACAGAAGAAAGTACCACAGTACAGCGGTACAGCCATAAATGCAGGGCAATGAGTCCTGTTTTTACTGTTGTACCGTGGTACTGCTGTATTGCTGTATTGGAGACAGATCAAATCGGTCAGTCGACACTCAAACAGCCCGATTGCTTTCATATTTCTGATTTCTGATTTCCCCTTTCATTCTACCTTTTCCCCCATGTCTTACCTGGTCATGGCCCGCAAATGGCGGCCCAAGAATTTCGAGGAAATGGTGGGTCAAGAGCATATTGCTCAGACCTTGCGCAATGCCATTGCCTCGGGCCGGGTCTCACACGCTTATTTGTTTACCGGGACGCGAGGCGTAGGTAAAACCACCGCGGCGCGTATTTTGGCCAAGGCCCTCAATTGCCTCAATGGCCCGACGGCAACGCCCTGTGAAACCTGTGACAACTGCTTAGCCGTCAATCGCGGCTCGTCCATGGACGTGCTTGAAATCGACGGAGCCAGCAACAATAGCGTGGATAACATCCGCGAATTGCGCGAGCAAGTGGCCTACGCGCCCATGCAGGGCGGCTCCAAGATCTACATCATTGACGAAGTGCACATGCTTTCCAAGGCGGCGTTCAACGCGCTGCTGAAAACCTTGGAAGAGCCGCCTCCGCACGTGGTGTTCATTTTCGCCACCACCGAAGTGGGCAAGGTACCGCACACCATTTTATCGCGCGTCCAACGCTTCGACTTTAAGCGGATTTCCGAAACTGCGATTGCGGACCGCCTTGAGTTCATCTGCTCTCAAGAGGGCATCACGCCCGAGCGCCCCGCGCTCGAGGCCCTCGCGCGCAAGGCCGACGGCAGTATGCGCGATGCGCTTAGCTTGTTCGACCGCGTTTATGCTTTTGCCGGTGACTCCCTCACCTTGGCCGCCGCGCGCCAAGCGCTCGGCATCCCCGCTGATACGCTCTTTGACGACTTGCTTAAATACCTGACCGCGCACGAGGGCGGGGGGTGCCTCGCCACCGTAAATGCGGTTTACGAAGACGGCCTCGAGATTTCAGAGTTCCTCACCGGGTTTGGCGAATACTTGCGCGATTTGCTGTTTAGCCGTCAACCGGGCGTGACACCCGCGCTTTTGGGCCTGGCGCCTTCGCGCTTCGCCGAGCTGCGTGCGCTCGCCGGCGATTTGCAAGATGGCGATATTCTGCGATACGCCAAAATCATTTCAGACCTGATCGCCGGCCTTAAAAACTCGCCACACCCGCGCCTGTGGGTCGAGTTGGG
>JBIIWL010000270.1:0-2944 GCA_044338885.1 Fibrobacteria bacterium | reverse complement strand
TTGAGCGTGTAAGGGATGCGGAGCAGGTTTACGCGCGACCCGGTGAGCAAGACTCCTGTGGTTCCGTCGGTGAGGTAACGGGCAACCACCAGACCCGTATCCGTCGAGGTTCGCTCCGAGAACAACACATACACAAACGAATTGGACGCGAAATTGGGGTCCAGCACCAAGCTGTGCAGACCGTCTTCGCGCAGGTTGGCGGCGGGCAAAACACCGGCGGTGGTTGTATCCCCGGTCGTCGGGTTCAGGAGCCGAATGCTCCCGTTTTTCCGGGTGATGTAGATGCGTCCGTCGGGTCGGAACGCAAAGCTTGTGGGGTTTGAGAGCCCGCGTGTCAGCACCGTGGCCTGGTATTGCGATAGCGGCGGATCTTGAGCTTCAACACGCACCGGGGTCAAGGCCGCAATCGCCGCAGCGGCGATGAGCCAAGCGGGAGTGAAATACGAACGGGTCGATGGAAGAATACGGCACCGGCGTGGTGAAGTCATAGAGGCCTCGCGGAAACGGAAACAAGTTGGGGCAAATATACCGCCGAGGGCCAAAAAGCACCGAAGAAAGATCGAAAGCTACTTTGGCTCTCCTTATGCCTATTTATCCGATCGCCCGTCTCCGCCCCGAACGTCGTAAAAGTGTCCTTGCTGGCCACCCTTGGGTGTTTTCCGGTGCCCTCCTTGAGAAACCCCGCGTTGCCGACGGCGCGCTCGTTTCATTGGTTTGTGAAAACGACGTCTTAGGAACCGGGTACTATAACTCACGCACCGATATCGCCGTCCGCCTGCTCTCGCGGCGCGACGAAACCATCGATACCGACTTTTTCGTGCGCCGCTTTACGACCTTACGTGAAGAACGCGCCGCCTTTATGCCCCCTGCCACCACGGCGTGGCGGGTAGCGTTCGCCGAAGCGGATGGCTGCCCCGGGTTGGTGGTGGACCATTACGCCGGCACGCTGGTCGTTCAATTCCACACCAGCGGCATGGATGCCTTGCGCCCTCTGATTTTGGCCGCCCTCCTTGAGGTTTACGCCCCCGAAGCCGTGATCGAGCGCAGCGACGTGGCCGTCCGTAAAATGGAAGGGTTGCCCGACCAGCCGATCCGCGTGCTACACGGCACGCCGCCCGGCGAGGTCACCTTTACCGAAAACGGCCACACGTTCATTGCTGATTTGTTGAAGGGTCAAAAAACGGGGTTCTTTTTAGACCAACGTGAGAACCGCCACGCCCTTCAGCGCTGGTGCCGCGGCCGATCGGTGCTCAATGTGTTTTCCTATTCGGGCGGGTTCTCGGTCTACGCCGCGGCGGGAGGGGCCAAGCGTGCCGCGAGCCTGGATGCGTCTGCCCCTGCCATGGATTTGTGCCGCCGAAATATGGCCGCCAACGGTTTCACCACAGCCCCGGAAGACTTCCGCACCGAAGATGCATTTGAAGCCCTGACGGCCTTAAAACCCGGTGAATTCGACTGCATCATCATCGACCCGCCTTCGATGGCCAAAAGCAAAAAACAGATGCCCGCGGCCATCAAGGCCTACACCACCCTGAACCGCCTTGCCCTCAAGGCCCTCCCCATCGGAGGCATTCTGGTGAGCTCTTCGTGCACCTCGCACCTTGACTCTTTGACCTTTTTAAAGATCCTGCATTTTGCCGGGGTACAGGCCGGTTGTGGTCTAAAACTCCTCGAAAGTCGGGAGCAACCCTTCGACCATCCTTACCATTTTTCGTTTCCGGAAGGCAAGTACCTTAAATTCATGGTCAATCGCAAAGTGGCTGTTTGAAACACGTTTGAACCGAGGGCGAAATTTTTTACCAGCCCTGCTTTGAGTCAAATTTGATGTTTTTCAAGCAAAATCAAATTAATTGAGATCTCAAACGCACTCCGAGATCGTTATCTCGGTTTGCGTTACAAATATCATCACACTTTTGCACGTTCCATCGCTATTATTTACTTCTGTGGCAGATCTCTAATTTTGCACGCTGCTTGTGTAGCGTGTATTTATCGAATCGCCATGTCACAGGTACCATAAGGAGCGCGTTGCATGTATTCCCAAGCATTAAAAAAATTGCTGATCACCCCAGCAGCGATTTTCGGCTTGATTTTGACAGGCTGTCTGAATGAGCAGCCCGTTTCGAGTCCCGAAGGCTCGGTCAAAGTCTCGACGAAATCTGAGGACCCACGCATCCAATTTTTGGTCACCGAAGCCGGGATCCAAAGGGAATTGATTTCAGTTGTTTACGACTCGATCACGCGGGACACCGGCTATATCCTCGAACCGCCAATCACCGTGGAACAGAGGCGTCGCGGTATGCGCGGTACAGGCGTCGGCTTCAAGGCCAGAGAAGTGGATAAACTGATTCAGGCGAAAGCCGTTTCGGATAAAAGAGGAAGCTCCTCGAACAAGACTGCGGCGATCGTCCCCCCGATGGCGGCCAACAATTTGCTGTCCAAAAAAGCGCAAACGCGCTGGGATCACTGGTACGCACCGATCGATGTCAAGAATATCAAAGAGGTGCGCGAGGTTCGGGTTTTCATCAATCAAACCGGGCCGGCGCGCCTAGGTCCGAACTGGATCGCCGGTGTACGCAGTGCGATCGCGAACTGGAACGCTCAAGCGAAAGGCACCGCCATCTCCTTTTTGGAAACTTCGGATGCGGTCGACCACGATGTGTCCTTCCGAGGCTCGTGGGGCATCGGGAGCGACGGCTCACTCACCAGTTCAGCGTTTTTGACCGCCGATCAGTACATGCGGCCCGACGGCATTTCACTGTGGGTGAATACCGGGTACGAAAGCGCCACGACCCCCCACAACCAAAACACGACGGTGGCCATGAGCCTCCTCGCATTGTCGACCAACATCACGTTTACCGGCATGGAAGGGTATTACTGGAGCGATGGCGCCTCCATTCATATCCCCGGAACTCCGGCAACCGATGGTGATGGACTGACGGCGGGC
>JBIIWL010000269.1:0-2948 GCA_044338885.1 Fibrobacteria bacterium | reverse complement strand
AAAGGCGCCCCGTAAAGACAAAAAAAAAGCGTCGAAGGGTAACCCTTCGACGCCTAAAGCCTCTCGTGCGATCGGCTTACTTTTCAACCTCTTTGCCCTCGGGGACGAGGTTGTCGAGCTTGCGATAAATCGTCCGCAAACTGATACCAAGCTCTTCCGCCGTTTTGGCCTTGTCGCCATGATTTTTCTCAAGCGAATTGCGAATCAAAGTCATCTCCACCTCGGCCAAAGTCATGCCTGGGGTCAAGTGAACGGAGGAACGCGCCTCTGTGGCGCCACTGAGTTCGGGCGGCAGATCGTCTACGGTAATTTGATGACCAAGGCATAAGATAACGGCCCGCTCGATGGCGTTTTCAAGCTCGCGCACGTTGCCCGGCCACGCATAGTGTTCCATAAGGCGCAGGGCTTCGGCGCTCACCGAAAGGTTCGGACGCTTGTTCTTCTTGCAGTACTTGGCGATAAAGTGCAAGATGAGGGCGTGTAAATCTTCGGGGCGTTGGCGCAACGGTGGAATCGTCAGCGGGATCACGTTCAAGCGATAAAACAAGTCTTCGCGGAAGGTGCCTTCTTCGACCATCTTACGCAGAGGCTTATTCGTCGCCGCGATGATTCGCACGTCGACCTTTTGCGCGGCGCCGCCCACAGGAGCCGCTTCGCCCTCTTGCAACACGCGCAGGAGCTTGGCCTGCATGGCCAAGGGCAACTCGCCGATTTCGTCGAGGAACATGGTACCGCCATCGGCATCCATGAAGCGGCCTTTTTTGTCTTGGTAGGCGCCGGTAAAAGAACCCTTTTTGTAGCCGAACAATTCGGCCTCAATCAGATTCTCGGGGATGGCGGCGCAGTTGACGGTCACAAACGGTTTGAGTGCGCGCGGCGAGTTCTGCACGATATATCCGGCGAGCACTTCTTTACCCGTTCCGGATTCTCCCAGCACGAGGATGGTGGCATCGCTATTGGCCGCTTGGGCCGAACGGTTGAGCAATTCTTTGAACGCGCGGCTTTTGCCGGTCTCAAACGTGAGTGGGCTTTTCTTCAGCTTCTCCCGCAGCACGAAGTTTTCCATGAGCAGGTTCACCTTATCAAAGGCGCGATTCACCACGGCGGTGATTTCCTGCTTGTTAAACGGCTTGGGAATAAAGTCGTAGGCGCCCTTCTTCATGGCGGCCACCGCTTCGTCGATCGAACCGTGACCGGTGATGAGGACCACTTGAATATCGGGGTTGTAGTCTTTGACGCGTTGAAGCACTTCAAGACCGTCCATACCCGGCATCTTAAGATCAGTGAGTACGACCTGAACGCCTTCTGTCTTCAAAACCTCAAGGGCATTGATCGGATCGCTACACAGCAAAAGCTCATAGCCAAGGTCTGAAAGCGTGCGCGATAACGAGTCTAGGATGCTTTGTTCGTCATCAATAACGAGGAGTTTTTTCTGCATGGCGCCTCACAGAGCAAAAACTGGGCCTTTACGCCACAGTTTGACTAATAGTTGATTTCTTTTCGATAACGGCCACATACCCGTCAGAATATACGCGACAAAGGCACATGCATGGCCATATTGTCCAACTATTTGCCTTTTTGTCACAATAAACCTTGGCGATCAGCTCCGGCCACGGGGTCATGCGCGAAAAACAGCGAAACAGCGTGAAATCACCAACTTTCACGTTTTCGTCACCACCGTGGTGACTAGCTTTTGTCCCCTGTTTGGATTGCCTGGTGTTCTTCCGTTTGTCTTCATCATCACGGTTTCGGCCCCAAAATGGCTAACGGCGATCGTGAGTGAACCTGAACGAGTGAATACGAAGGCAGAGGAACACACGCACCAATTCGGGAGAGGGATGCGATGACACCAGCCTTACGTCTTGAAATTCAAAAAGTGCTCGACCGACAAGGGACCAGTGATCTGGCCTTTGACTCAATCGCCTGTAAAATACTGGGCGAGTTCGATGCACAAACGGCGGTTGTTTATACGCCAGACGCAGGCACAGGCATGTTTAAGCTTCGTTGCCATTGCGGGCTTGATCGCGCCTCCGCTGATAAAATTCGTTTTCAGTGTATGGGCAAAGGCTTAGCCGGCAAGGCCGCCAGCCTCCGCGAACCCGTGCAGGCTTGGCAATACCCCGAAGCCTTAGCCGCCGCGGAGCGCGAGGTGTTGACCGAAGGCACCTTGTACGTCCCCATGATCGCCGATCATTCCTTACGCGGGGTGCTGGGCATCGCCAAGGAATTTCGCCGAGAATTCGCCCCGGATGAAATCGCCGCCTTGTCGGCAGTCGCCCGACTCATCGCCCCTTACCTGAAATAATCCAGTGTTCGGATTTTGGGATTGGGCCGTCGTCGCGCTGTACTTCGCCGTGATGGCGGGAATCGGCGTTTACTTCTCTCGTAAGAACCGCAACCTAAAAGACTTCATGTTTGGCGGTGGCAACATGCCATGGCTTGCCGTCGGCATATCGCTCATTGCGACGTCTGTGAGTGCCAGCACCTTTTTGGGTAATCCGTCTAACAGCTATGCCACGGACATGCGCTTCCTCATGCTCAACATAGGCGCCGTGGTGGCCATCATCATCGTCGGCAGCGTGTTCATCCCGCGGTACCGCGCGAGCGGAATTTCTTCAGCCTACGAATTCCTTGAGATGCGCTTTTCACGCCCCGTGCGCACGCTCGCGGCGGGTTTATACTCCTGCCACCTTCTTTTACGTGCCGGGATGCTGTTGTTCGGGCCGGCTCTCATCCTCAAGGCCATGCTGGGTGTTCCCATTTGGGCCTCGATTTGTGTGATGGCAGCAGGGTCTGTGGTGTACACCTACTTTGGAGGCATCCGCGCCATCGCGTGGACCGACGTGTTGCAGTTCAGCATTTTCATGGGCAGCGGCCTGTTGATCATCTGGTACTGCGCTGAAGCCATCGGCTCTTTCAGCGAAACGTTTCGGCTTGCCACCGAAGCC
>JBIIWL010000267.1:0-2978 GCA_044338885.1 Fibrobacteria bacterium | reverse complement strand
GATATTGCGAGACCGTACCCACCAGCGGCCCTTGGCCGCCCCAAGGCCGTAACTTCATATCGACCCGGAACAAGCGGCCTTCGGCAGTATCGCGTGCGAGGCGCGAGATGAGCGCGCGGCCGGCTTTCTCAGCGGTCTCACGACCACACCCTTCATCCCCTTCAACCCCGGAGGTGTCATCCATCACAAACACAAGGTCGATGTCGGAGCTGTAGTTGAGTTCTGAACCACCCAGTTTACCCAACGCCATCACCGAAAACCGACCGGCCAAACAGGCTGTATCCCGGCGGTCCGCATCCACCACCCCCAAAACATCACTTAAAACCGTGGCCACCAACGCGTCGCTTAACCCAGAGATTTCAAAAGTTATTTCGCGTAACGGTACACTCAAATGCAGGTCGCGCAAAGCGATTCGCAAATACTCCCGATTCCGCAAGCGGCACAGGCGCGATTCGAGATCAGGGCCCAAGGTTTCATCCTGCGCGGCGGCATGCGCTAAGGCGAGGTACTCATCGGGCAGGCGTGGTTTGTCGAGCGATTCGGGCTCGATCAACGATTTAAATGCCTCACCTTCACGCACCGCCAATTCAGACAGCGGGTCGCTATTGGCGAACAACAACAGCAGCTTTTCAAGTAATGGGGGGTGGTGCAACGCCTGTCGGATGAACACGTCGGGGTGGGCGAGGGCGCGTAAGTAACGCACCAAATGGCGCAGCACGCCCTCGGGTGCGGGGCTGCGGCGGAACTGGGTTTCGGCGCTGAGCAAGCACGCGGCGGCCAAACGCTTTTCAACCAGCACAGTGAACAGTTCGAGGAACAACAAGCGCGCCACCGGGAGGTCGGTCATGCCCAGGCGCGAAAGCGCCGGGGTGGCTTCTTCAAGCGTGGCCTCGGGGTCCATCAAGGTTTCGGCCAACGAGTCGTACAACCACTCAGGCCTCGCGCCTTGGCGATAGCGATGGTCGAAGAAGGTGGCCACCACCGCGCGGGCCCGCGAGACGTCGCGTTCCAATTGCTTTTCTGCCGACAGGGGCGCTGTGCCGCCGCGTGCCACATACCCCATACGACGCGCCAAAAACGAAAAGTCACCCGAGCCCGGTGACGGCACGTATAAGTCTTTCGACTGTCCGCGTGCGAGCCGCAAGGCGTTGACGACGCGACGCAGAAACAGGTTTGCCGCGTAGAGGTGTTCGAACTCGGCGAGCGAGATCGCCCCGACTTCGAGCAACGCCTCGAGCGCGCGTAACCATTGGTGCTGGCGTACGGCGGGGCGGGCGTGCCCGTGTTTGAGTTGCAAAAACTGAATGCCGTACTCAAGTTCAGCCAGACCACCGCTGCCGAACTTGGCATTCCACAGGTCGGCCCCGCCGGTCGATTTTTTGTGTTTGGCCGCCGCCTGCTTGGCGAACAACGTCAAGGTGTCGGCGATGGGGATCGGCGGCTCGGTGTACGTCATGGCATCGCGTGCCGCCGTCAGGTCACCGGCCAGCCCTGCATTCCCGTGAATGGCCCGAAGCCGGATCAGCGCCTGCCGTTCGTAATCGAGCGCCCCGCCGCCCGGTGCGAAATAACTCAGCCAAGCCGCAAGGCTGGTGGCCATGGGGCCGCTCTCACCATGTGGTCGCAAGCGGGTATCGAGCGCGAAGGTTTCACCTTCAGGGATACCCCAAAAGCGCGGGAGTTCGCGCATCAGTGATTCGAAAAATTCACTCTGACTGATGGGGTCTGAACCTGCGGTCGAGGGGGCATCAGCGGCGTTCTCGTAGACCAATACGATCTCAAGATCAGACCCCGAGCCTAATTCTTCTCCTCCGAATTTGCCTAAGGCCAGCAGCACGCAGTCACCGGGCTCGCCATGGCGCGCCGAGAGGTCTGCACGCACGCTGTCGATCGCGAACGCCAAACACGCTTCGGCCAACCCGCCCAGGCGTTCGGCAAAGGCCCGCCCATCGCGCGCGGGCGTGAGCAAGAGATCGAGCTCTGCTTTTAAGACCTCGCGCGCGCGGTACGCGTGTAAGGCCTTGGCGCGTGTCGGGAGGTCGGTCTCGGTCACCTCGCGTAAGGCATGCGCATGCACCGCGCGCCCCGGCGGCATGACCTCGCGCCCGAGTTCCGAGAGCAGCAACCGAAACGCGCGCGGGCCGACGCGGTCGACGGCCTCCCACAAGCGCGGGCCGGCGGTGAGCACCCGTGAGAGCGCGGGGAGTACGCCGAGGTTCTCGCGCCCGGCCCGGTCGGGGGCATCAAACACATCGGTTGATTCCTCCAACCAATCGTCGACCAACTTCTGTAAACCCTCCGCGGCGGCCTGCAAGTTGACCGCGCCCGGGAGGGTGCGCAACAAGCGCTCCATGAGCGCGATGCCCGTGCGGATCTTTTCCAACTCGCGTGCGTCGCGCACGGGTTGCCCGCCGGGGCCGGTCACGGTCAAACTGTTTTCAAACGATCCATCGTCGAGCGCATCGGTGATCAAGGTTTGCAGTGACAACCCTTGCAGCCCGAGCGCCCCGGCGATGCAGAACAACATGCCTTCGCGGTCGCGCGCCCGCACGGTCAGGCGGGTCGCATTGTGGACCGCGTGCACACGAATCTCCGGTGGCACGACATCGTCAAAGACCGTGGCGCGGGTTTCCAGTCGTTCGCCGATGCGGCGGTACAGCTCGATGCGGATCGCCGCGCCCTCGCCACGCCCAAACCGTGCGAACAGGCTTTCCATTTCTTCGCGCAGGCGCGTCCGTTCGAGTTCGTCACGCCGCGATTCATCTTCGTGACGCAGCACTAAAAAGTCAAGCACCCCGCCGCGCGGTAATCCTTTGAGCGTCCCATCCGGAGCGAACGAAAACACCCGGCCCGAGCGGATGTCATACCCTGAGCTCGCGAGAAACCCCGACACCGCGGCAAAGAACCCCTGAAAATCCCCCCCCATCAAGGTCAACCCACACAGACCATTCCCCAGATCTTCTGTGGTGACACGACAG
>JBIIWL010000044.1:0-10541 GCA_044338885.1 Fibrobacteria bacterium | reverse complement strand
GCTCGATGTCGCCTTGCGCGAAATCGAACATGCCGGGCGTGGTGAATTTGCCGGTGCGAAGGTCTCCACGATCTTCTTTGGCGGCGGCACACCCTCGGTGGTGCCCACGCGCTACCTCGAACAACTCCTCGCCAAATTCCGCGAGTACTTCGACCTCTCAGAGGTGCACGAGATGACGCTGGAGGCCAACCCCAGCAGCCTCACGCACGACAAACTCAAAACCTGGCGCGCCCTCGGCTTTCACCGCGTCAGCGTCGGCGTGCAAAGTTTTCATCAAGATGAACTCACCTTGCTGGGCCGCGTGCACACTCCTGAAACCGCCGAAGCCGCACTCGAACTTTTGTCGTCCGAAGCCTCAACCAGCGGCCTGCGCTACAGCGCCGACCTTATTTTCGGACTGCCCGGTCAAACGCCGGCGCGCTTTATCGACAACCTCAATCGGCTACTGCGTTACAACCCCGATCATATTTCATTCTACGGTTTGACCATCGAAGAAGGCACCAAGTTCGACGAGCTGCACAAGGCGGGTCGCCTCACTTTGCCCGAAGGCGACATTTACCAAAACATGTATGATCAGGGGGTGGCGCTGTTGGGCTCCCGGGGTTTGGCGCGCTACGAGGTGTCGAACTTTGCGCGCGCCGGCCAAGAGTGTCGGCATAATCAGGGCTATTGGAATGGGGCCGCCTGGCTCGCTTTTGGGCCCGGGGCCCACGGTTTCGATGGCCGCCGCCGCTGGATGAACCCGCGGCAGCTGGAGGATTACCTCGCCTGGGGCGAGGCGGGGTTCGATGACGCCGCGCGCGAATGGGATGACCTCACCGACAACGACCGCCTCACCGAGGCGGTCTCGCTGGGCCTCCGTCAAGCGCGCGGCTTTTCGCTCGCCGACTTGGAGCGCGCTCATGGGGCTACCTGGGATGACGCCGTGTTCGCACGCTTTGAAGCGGCCGATTACCTCCGCCGCGAAGACGGTTACGTGCGTCTTATGAACAAAGGCTGGCCGCTCCTCGACGAAATCGCCGCTGATGTGTTGGCGCGTGTTCGCCTCAGGGCGTGACCTTTAGACGTCGTGAATCAGTTTTGGTTTAAAGTCCAAGAAATCGCACGACGTGAGGTGATAGGTCACGCCGTTGAGCGTGCCGAATGCGGTCTCGCTCCAGTCCTTCTTAACCGAATGTAAATGCCCAAAGATCACATGTTGTGCCTGCGCACCTTCCATCACTGCTGACACGCGTGATGGCGTCAGAATGTGATCGAGCGGGGGATAGTGGGTCAGGCCGATACGAATGCCCTCGGGTAACCCCGCGGCACTCATGCGCAAGCGATGGAGTTCGTGATCGTAAATCTCTTCTTGCTTTTTCAGATCCGCATCGGCCTTCACGCCGGGGATCGGACCCTTGGCAGGGTCCCAATCGATCAAATCGAAGAGCGAGTATTCGCTCGTGTCCCAAAGCCGCGAGCCGAAAAACACATACGGCCCGACTTTCACATGATTGTTGTGAACGAAACGCAAGCTCGGTGGGAGCTCGCGTTCTAAAATCGCATTGGTCGGCCACCAGAAATCGTGATTGCCGCGCAAGATCACCTTGATGCCCGGGAGCTTGTCGAGCCATTCGAGATCGGGCATCACATCAGGGAGTTTTTTGCCCCAACTGATATCACCCGGCACGGCCACCACATCACGGGGGCCGACGACCTCACGCCAAGCGGCCTCAATCTTACCCGGATGACCCACCCACTCCACCCCAAAACGATCCATGGTTTTATTGGCCACGCCGAAGGCAAGGTGTGGGTCTGATAAAGCAAAAAGGCGCATAGGGAGGAAAAGTAGGAAGTCTAGAGCAGGCGATCGTGATTGAAATTAAGGTCGGGGACACTCAACGCGTGGGTAAAAAAGAAAGACAGGATTGACCTGCGTGGATGATCTAGGTTTTGTGATGCATCCCACCAGGAGTCTGCAGTGATCTCACATCAAGTCGTCCCACCAAAGCGTGGACTGTCCGCTCTCTTGCTGGTTGTTGCTGCAGCATGGTTGCAAGGGTGTTTAGCGGAATCCGATCCGTCGCTAGACGCTACGAGTGAGCGCTCGGTTTTCAATGTGAAGATCCGGAATGAGACTACCGTGCCGCTCGAAAACTTGACTTTCCGATTCACCTCTAATCTTAACGATACGATTCAGGTGTCCATGGACAGTGTGGCCTTAGCTCCGGATTCCGTTCGAGCGGTAGCCCTAGTCACGAATTATTTAGCGCTACGGTGGTGGAATCTTCAGGTGCAAGCTCTTGATGAGGAGGACTCACTCGTGGCTCTTGGATTCGCCGGGCCGATCCGTTCAACCGGCGGAATCATCAGTGATACCATTATTCTGAGCCTTGGCGCACGCCCCTAATCGGGGTGGTTAGACATCCCGATTGCGATCGAGTTCGTCCTTGAACATTGCTTCATAGGTGCCCCAAGCACTGAGGAAAAAGGCCGCGATGATGGGCCCGATCAGCACGCCGGGCAGACCAAAAGCAATTAACCCACCCAGCGTAGACACCAACACCATAGCGTCATGCATTTTGATGCTCTTGCCGACCACCATGGGGCGAAGCAAGTTGTCCACCGTAGAGATGACCGCAGCACCCACGATCAACACCACCAAGCCTCCCACAATCGACCCGGTTAAGAACAGATAGAGCGCGGCAGGCAGCCAAATTAACCCCGCGCCAAAGGCGGGGATGATGGATGTAAACACCGCGAGCACACCCAGAAAAATCGGCGACGGTACCCCGGTGGCCCAGAGCAGCAACCCGGTGAGCAGCCCTTGGATGGAGCCGATGACGAAAACACCCATGAACGCGCCACGTGCTACGATCAGGAAACGGCGGAAGAGCGCGCGTTCGTAGCGGTCGGGTAGGGGTGACCAGCGGATGATCCGCTCGATCATGTGGGGGCCGTCGAGGAGGAAGTAAAACATGAACAAAAACATCAAGGCGATTTTAAGAAGAATGTCAGCGGCGCTCGCTAACCACCCGCCGGCTTGAGAGCCAAGAAACGCAACGGCATTTTCAGCGGCGGATGCGATTTCCTGTGGTGAGGGGTAAATATGTTCGAGATTCCCTGGCAGTATTGAACGCAGTTTGGCCCCAAAGGTGGTGGCGGCGGCGAGCAGTTGCGTGTGAACGCCGGAAGCCCAAAGGTCAAGGCCTTGCTGGTAGGCCGCCATGGTGATTCCGGCCACGGGCAGCACGAGAAGGATGAGCAGCAGCAACAGAGTGACGAGAGCGGCCACGGCTTTGCTGTGTAGCTTGCGTGTGAACCAATTAAACAGGGGAAACAATAGTCCGGTAAAGACCGCCGCTAAGAATAGCGTCACCAAAAACTGGCGGACCATGATTAAAAAGCCAAAGGTGATCGCCGCCAGCATGAGGACAAACGTGACGCGCTGAAAACGGTCGTAGCGCGTGCCCGGATCCAGATCGGAAGCGGTAGATTCGGTCGGGGTGGTGTCAGGGGTGTGCTTCATGGGAATCCGGGGTTTTCAATTAGTTTTAAGGTACATCACATGCCGACCTTGCCAACAAAAACACCCGTTACAACTGCTGACCAAGGGTCGGCCGTTTCGTCGTCGTCGCTTTTTTCCCCGGAATCTCGCGTTCGCGTCGGTAATTTCGTGCGCAAGGTGGGTAAAGGCCGTACCCTCCTCAAGTCCCTCGAACGGGACGAAGCCGCCGATGCTTTCGGGTTGCTGCTGGGCGGTGCGTTTACCGAATCGCAAGCGGGCGCCTTTCTTCAAGCCCTGCGCATGAAGGAGCTGAGCTCTGAGGAGCTCGACGGCATGATGGATTGCCTGCGCGCCTTGCAACCATCTGTGGTGCCGCGTTTGCCCGCAGGTGGTTTCACCTTAAACCTCGCTTCCGACACGCCTCGTAAGGGCGGGTATGCCTCACTATTGGCTGCGGCCACCTTGGCGCGCGAGGGTGTGCCTGTGGGTGTGGTACGGAGCGAACCCGTACTGTCGCTCAACCGGGCCTCGTGGGATGGTACATGGAGTTTGGTCACCGGGTCTCATCCCGCACATGGTGCGGGCGAAGCGTGTGATGATGGATGCTCACACCCGCCGGCTTCGCTGTGCGTGGTGGAAAGCAATGACCTGGTTCCGCCTTTGCGGACCTTGCGGAAAATCAGAGGCGAGTTGGGTTTTCGGTCGTGTTTGCATACGGCTGAAAAACTGTTGAACCCGTGGGCCGATAAGCCTTTGCTCCTGGGAATTTCCCATCGGCACTACGCCGAGCGCATGTGCGATCACTTTGCGCGCTTAGGCCTCACGGCCAAAATCATGTTGGGCAATCACGGCACCACAGACCTCGTGCTCCATAAAGAAACCGAAGTGTGGGAAGTTCTACCCGGCGGTACAATTCGGACCGTCTACTTCCACCCTGACGATTTGGGGCTCAAGCCCGATGCCGCCGTTTATACGCTAGGTGCCTTTAATCAATGGGCTGAAGCGTATGCGCAACCCGAGCACGGGGTGCTCGGCCCGGTGTTGGCCTATCATCTGGCCTTCTTACGCTACGTTGCCGGTCTCTCAACTCTGGCGGCGGTGCCGCGCTTCGCATCGGACGGTCAAGCATGAAATCACCACAGAAAAAAAACACCGTGGCCAAGTCAACACCCGGGGGCAAAACAGCCACCCCCAAAATTCATAAAGCTCCCCCCGCAGGGACCATTCAGGCCATCCGTGAGGTGTTCGGATATTTGCGGCGGTATCACGACCAGGTGTTCGTCATCAAACTCGATGACGCGTTGCTCGAGCGCCCTTTATTCCCATTGCTGGTGCGCGACATCGTGTTGTTGCACGAAACGGGGATCCGCATTGTGTTGGTGCCCGGTGCCAAACATTCGATCGATACGGTGCTCTCCAAGTATGGTGAAAAAACCCAAACCGTGGGTGGCGTGCGGGTGACCTCTTCGGAAGCCATGCCGCTGGTCAAGTTGGGGGCGTCCAACGTCGCCAACGCGCTGTTGTCGCTCTTGTCTGAAAACGAGGCCCATGGGGTGGTGGGCAATTGGGTACGCGCTCGCGCGGTGGGTGTGGTCAACGGGGTGGATTTTGGTCACACGGGTCGGGTCGAAAAGATCAACACCGAATTGATGAGAGGAATGCTCGACGACGGTTTGATTCCCATCGTTTCCAATATCGGTTGGAACAACGTCGGCCGCGATTACAACCTCAACAGCAGCGAGCTGGCGGTGGCTGTGGCGCGGGCGATGCAAGCGACCAAATTGTTCTTCGTCGGTGAAACGGCGGGTATTCCCGTCGTGGCCGATTGTAAGTTCGCAGAGCCCGAAGAAGTACGGTCAGGTTTGTTCTCAAACCTTGACCGCAAAGAAGGTCAGGCCCTGCTGAAGGATTTCCCCAGTGCCCTGGAGCCGGCCTCTCAGGAATTGATCACCTTGGCGCTGAGTGCGCTCGAGGGTGGTGTGGAGCGTGTTCACGTTGTGGGCGGCGCTCGGGACGGTATTTTGTTGCAGGAAGTCTTTAGCAGCGCCGGGCAGGGCACGATGTTCTACCTCGACGACTACGACCACGTGCATCCAGCCCAAGCTACGGACATTCCCGAAATCCTACGCATCATGCAGCCGTATGTGGATGATGGTGTTCTCATTCAGCGGACGGCCGAGAACTTGGCCGAAGACTTGGACCATTATACGGTGTATAAAGTTGACGACGTGCTGCATGGCTGCGGGGCGCTGAAGCCCATTGGAAAAAGCGGCGGGCATGGCGCGGCGGAGCTTTTGGCGCTCGTCGTCGACCCGGCCTACGCCGGGCGCGGCACCGGGGGCAAGATCGTGGATTACCTCCTGCAGAAAGCACGGAAAAAAGGTATCCGCAAAGTCTTTCTGCTGACAACGCAGACGAGTGACTTCTTTATGCGGATGGGTTTCAAAGAAACCCCGGTGACGGCGTTGCCGCCTGAACGCCGTAAAAGTTGGAACCCCACGCGCAATTCGCGCGTGTACGTGCTGACGACCTGAGCCTCTCCTGCCTATTTGAAGTAGAGGAGGAGACTCGGCTTAAGCTCGCTGGGGACGTTGGCTTCACGGGAATGGAACACGGGGTAGTGCTCCGTCAGCATATCGTCAGTGGGCACGTCACCCACGACGATCAGGCCGTGGTTCGCATTCGGGTTGTCGGCCCAATACCGTGCGAGAGCCGTGATATCAATATCCACGCGGCCCGTGTCTCCCGGTCTGAGCGAAATGGTGGCGGAAGGGGCCGCTACGGCGTCCACGCCGTCGAGCCCGACTAATTTAACGTTCCAGTCTTCTGTGCCGTCTTGAACGCCATAGAACCGCTCCTTACTGGTGACTCCATTGATGGTGGCCGAATTGCGGTTTGTGGCATCACTGCTCCCCTGACCTTCGGTCCAGCTGCGCAGCAGACGATGCACACGGAGGGTGACGCGGGCGGGCTTAACGTGCTTGGCGTGCCATTCCCGAACGTGAACGCTGAACGTGGCAGAGTCAATCGCGGTGCCTGATGTGCCGGCTGGAATTGAAAAGGCAAAGAGACTGCGCGTGATGGTTGAGCGGTCATAGACGCCGACGTTCAAGTGATCGCCTGCTCCGGAGTTTTTATCAGAGTGCACGCCGTCTGTCGACAGGTCAAGCGCGGACCCCCAGATGAGGGCATCCTTGGAGGCGGTGAGCCTTTTGACGGGGAGCTGTGGGGTCAGGGGGTGACCCGCGCCCAGCACCAATTGATTGGAGATTCTGATTTCATCAATGCGGCCGTTGAAACCAACGTTGTCGTTGTTGTCGCGGTGACCGACCATGAAAGGCTCGGCACGAATCCGGATGGGCCGGGCATCGGCGACCGCATGCAGCTGCACGGGCTGCCCGTCGATGAAGCCGTAAAACTGATGCGGCGAGACGGTTTGGTCGACGGAGATGGTTAGGGTTGTCCATCGGTTCAAGGGGACCACTCCGGCAGCACTGTAGGCGCCGTACCACTCGAAATTGCCCGTAGAGTTTTCCTTCTGCACCGAGGCGAGGAACGTACCGTCTGATCTGATTTTAAGAGCGAGTCCCGCATACGACCCAACCACGTCAGAACCCGAGCCGAGCAGGCTTTCGGCGGGGTACGCACTTAATTTGATATGCGCCTCAATGGTCAATTTGCCGGTGGGGCCGAGCGTGAGCGCGCTGTCGAACGGCGTGCGAAGTTTGTGGGTCGTTCCATTGAATACAGCAGCCTTTCCCGCAGGGGAGGGCTCGAGGGGCACCGACGTCGACACGGGCACAAGGTGCAGACCATTGGGGCCGACATCCTGAATGGTGCCCACCTGGTCCGATTCGTCAAATCGCCATAGCGCCACCGTCGAGGGGGTCAAGGCGAAGTGGAAACCAGAGGCGGTCACCCCCCCGATCACAAAGGTGCGTCTGGGCGACCACGGGCTATGACCGAGCTGATTGCGGGCGCGCACACGCCAGCTCCATGTGCCTCCGGCTGCAAACGGGCTCAGGGCAAAGCGGTTCGTAGTCAATGCAGAATCGTTAATGACAGGCGAGATGAACGACGTATCGGTCACAGTCGTGACCTGTAAGTGGTAGCTCGTCGTCATAAACGGAGCCGACCAGAACAGTGAATCGGCATAGTTCGCCATTGCATTCTGATTGGGGGCCAATAGGATTGGAGCCAAAGGAACAGCGAGGAGTCCCCCTGCAACCACCTTCACGCCGCCATCGGTTAAGATTCCCGACAAAACCTCTAGGTCACCGTAGACACCCACGGTGGAGTTTCCGATTTCGAGTGTGATTTCAAAATTTCCAGGAGGTAAACCCGCGAGCGTACAATTTCCGGCGGAGTCCAATTTTGAAAAGAAAGGCGTGCCGACAATGATGCAGTCCGCGTCTGCCAACGGGATGCCATTGGTTTGAAATTGAACGGTTACGCTCCCAGCAAGGCGCAAGGTATCGGGCTCTAACTCAAGCCTGTCAGCGACGACAATGCCAGAGAGCAGCAGGGTTAACGTGCTGTCGCCCTGTACCAATGTGGCGACTAAGGTGTATGTGCCTTGTGCGATGGTCGGTAAATTGAAGGCGCCCGTCGCATCCACCTGTACAGAATCAATCGGGAGCAACCCGCTGGCCGATTTAGCCAGTAAGCCTGGGGTGATCGGGTAAACCTTGACCCAGGCACCTGCGGCAGGCTTACCTGTTGGGCCGACGATCACACCAGAGAGACCTTCGACTCCCGTGCCGCCACCACCCACTGTGGGCTCGCCAAAATTGCACGAAGACATGCCTCCGAGCAGGAGGGCGGCCAAGAGGAGACGGGTGAATGTTTTTGAGCGCAGAGCGAGTATCATGATGCGCTCCTCTTGGTTGGCGTGGTGGTCGTATCGGGTGAGGGGAAAGTCGAAATCGGAAACAACTGCATGTTCAGTTGGTAGAGACGATCGACGTCCTCATCTTGGCTCACGCGCGCTAAAATATCGCGACGTACTTCACGGATTTTTTCTTGGATGTATTGAAGCGACTCGGCTGAAACGCTGAGTGTGAGATATGAAAACGGTCTGACCTCGGGAGGGTGTACTTCGAGCGCGCGGCGGGCCAGCTCGAGATTGGCCAAGATGCCCGGGCGCGCGTTGTCTGGGTTGTGGCGATGGTCTGTGACCAAAACCTTGTCCACCTTTTCGTACCGACCACTCCGATTTTGTTGAATGAGATTCAAGCGTAACAGCAATTGAATCGCATCGCGGGCTTCGTTAGGGGTAATGGGCGGATCAAGACGCGCCGCTAAGGCGCTGTCGTCACCGGAATATTCTGTCACAGCAAGCATTTCTCGGACGGCGGCATAATGCCACTTCTGTAGGTACTCAGACTGAAAAGCCTCAAGCACGGCTTGTTCTCCAGCCCCTCGGCTGCGTGATAACGTGCGGAGGAATTTTTCTTTCTCTTCGACCGTCGAGGCTTGGGTGTACTGCACCAGATTTTCGAAATACTCAGTATCCCGAGCAGACAGGCAAAACAGTCTCGCGAACTTGGCACTGCGGGCGGGGTTTAGACTAGCACGGCCGTTCAGTACGTCTTTAAAAAAACTGGAAGACCCCGCGCCCATCGCCTTGGCGATGTAGCGATGCGAGAACCCTTTGTTGATTTTTTTATGGGCGGCGTAAGCCTGTTTTAAAAACTCCCGTGCGTCCAAAAATTGGAAGACGTTGATTTCCGGCTGGGGAGGTCTGACCATAGTTGCCGTCCCGTGAATCGAAACCGAACCCGGGACATTCCGAGGCGGTCCGGAAGCCCCGGAGGTTCATGGCCCAAAAATCAAACGTTTGACAGACAATGTCAAGGGTGTCAAACGCCAAAAAAATGGATATGGCGGTGCCAAGCAGGAGTCAAGGGGCGCGCCCGCACACAAGGTTTGTGGTACCTCGCGTGCGGGTGGAGCAGGCGTTTTAGTTCTCGGTGATGAAGTAGCGACTGGGTGACCATGTGCTGATCGCCGTAGCGGTTTCAGAACGAACGCGCCAATAATAAAGCGTATTCGTGTTCAGCGGTCCGATTGCCTTTGAGAGGGGAATGGCTTCCGTGGTCAGCGTATTGATTAAGGTATCGGTGGCCACGAGGGTTGTGAACAGTGTGTCCAACGAAACCTGTACCCGTGAGATCGTGCCGTTCAGCTTTTGCCACGTCAGCACGGGAGTCGTTGAAACGAGTGCGCCCTGCGCGGGGGAGACCAGGTTCGGGACGATGCCGGGAGATACGGAGGCCGGGCCCGTTCTGAAGTTGTAGAGATATGACCACGGACCAACCGTCGCGCTCGACCCATTGCGCCCGCGCACGCGCCAAAAATAGTGTGCGGGCACCGTGGGGGTGAGGATGGTACGAACCGTGTCGAAAACCAAGGTATCGTGCACATAAATGGCGCCGGGGCTGAAAACCGAATCCGAGTACACTTGAACCTCGTACCCAGTGGCCCCCGTGATTTTCGACCACCGTAAGGTCATGGATGTGGTCGTGATGGAGTCGCCGGGGTTTGGGACCAGCAGCTGAGACCGTTCGGTAATGATCACCGGAGAGGTTGAATCGAGGGGCGGGTTGGTTTGATTTTCCCCGCCGCCGGGGATGAGGAAGAAACCACGCGGTGACCAAGGGCTGGTGCCTCCTAAGCCTTTTGCACGTACGCGCCAGAAGTACGCATTCTTGGGCAGTGGTCCGTAAATACGTGACGTACTAGTCGCCGTGGAGTCATTGATGAGCAGTGAGGAAAAGGACGAGTCCGTACCCAGTTGAATGTGAAAGGTGATCGCATTGGCAGGGCGTGTCCATTGCAATAATCCGCTATCGGGCACCACGGGTGCATCTCCTGGGTAAACCAGGAACGGGGCCATTGGGGCGGCGACCTCGCCTTCGGACACAACGCCGCCTTCTGTCTGGCCGCCGGAAATCACCGCCAGAGCTTGTGAAAGTACCGAGGCGAAGGCCGGATGCGTCACAATAACCTGCAGCATCCCGGGGGGAAGGCCTGTCACGGTACACCTACCCGA
>JBIIWL010000043.1:0-10544 GCA_044338885.1 Fibrobacteria bacterium | reverse complement strand
TTTTTAGCTGTTTCAAGAAGATTATGAGTGATTGACTTGACTTATCCCATAAATTCTATAGATTAAGTTGCTGACTGAATCAGCCTCGAAAGGAAATCGTCTCATGTCCGCTTTACGCCCCGAAACCCTCGCGCTGCACGCCGGCCAGGTCGTCGATCCGACCACCAATTCACGCGCCGTACCGCTGTACCAAACCACCTCCTACGTGTTCAACGACGCCGAACACGCGGCTCGCCTGTTCGGCCTGCAGGAGTTCGGCAACATCTACACCCGCATCATGAACCCCACCACCGACGTGTTCGAAAAGCGCGTGGCGGCCCTTGAAGGCGGCGTCGCCGCTCTGGCGACCGCTTCGGGTCAAGCGGCAGAAACGCTGGCGATTTTGAATGCGGCCGAAGCCGGCGATGAGATCATCGCGTCCACTTCGCTGTACGGCGGCACCTACAACCTGTTCCATCACACCTTGCCCAAGATGGGCATCACGGTCAAGTTCGTCGACGGGTCAGACCCGGAGAACTTCCGCAAAGCCATCACGGATAAAACCCGCCTCGCGTTTGTTGAATCGCTCGGTAACCCGCGCCTCGACGTGCCCGACTTTGAAGGCATCGCCAAGGTGCTGCACGCTGAAGGCATCCCGCTCTTTGTCGACAACACCTTGCCCTCGCCCTACCTGCTTAACCCCATCGCGCACGGTGCCGACGTGGTGATCCACAGCGCGACGAAGTTCCTCGGCGGCCATGGCACAAGCATCGGCGGTATCATCGTCGACTCGGGTAAATTCAACTGGGGTCAAGGGCGTCACAAGGGATTCACAGAACCCGATGCCAGCTACCACGGCCTCAAGTTCCACGAGGTGTTCGGCAACTTCGCCCCGTTCGGCGGCGCGAACATCGCCTTCATCATCAAGGCGCGCGTGCAGGGCTTGCGCGATATCGGTGCGGCCATCTCGCCGTTTAACGCGTGGCAGATTCTGCAAGGCGTCGAAACGTTGCATTTGCGCATGGAGCGCCACAGCCAAAATGCGCTGCGCATCGCCAAGTTCCTCAAAGCGCACCCCAAGGTGACCTGGGTCAACTACCCCGGCCTTGAGGATTCGCCGAGCCATGCGCTGGCGAAGAAGTACTTCCACCGCGGGCTTTATGGCGCGATCCTGGGCTTTGGCATCGAGGGTGGTGCCGAAGCGGGCAAGCGTTTTGTGAGCGCGCTCGAGTTGTTCTCGAACCTCGCCAACGTGGGTGACGCGAAGAGCTTGGTGATTCACCCGGCCAGCACGACGCACAGCCAGCTGAGCGAAGCGGAGCAACGCTCCACCGGCGTCACGCCCGACTTTGTCCGCCTTTCGGTTGGCTTAGAAGCGGCGGAGGATCTGGAAGCCGATCTCACGCAGGCGCTGGCGAAGGCCTAGTCGCATTAATCACGCAACGCCCCCATCAGGACGGTTGCAGAATGAGGACACTCTCACTGGGGGTGTCCTTTTTTATTTGTGGTGTTGGTCACCGAGCCTGAAACTTAATGATGTTGACTTAACGTCGAGGTGTGGGAGTGAATTTATGATCTCAGGGTATTTGTTAAGGCCTGCGGCAGGCCCCCCCTCTCCACTTCACGTGAAGAGGGGATGGGGGTGAGGAGTATGGCCTGAGTCTGTGATAGGGTTTTCCCACTTCGACTCCTAACGACTAGAACGGGCCTAGGGTGAGGCAAATGTGTATACTGAAGACAGGAGGTTCTCATGCACATTCAACTCAATACCGATAAAAACATCCAGGGTGACGAACGACTACTCGAGTTCACCGAGGACGCCATCAAGGGCACGCTCGCCCGCTTTGAAGATCGCGTCACCCGCGTGGAAGTGCACTTCGCGGATGAAAACGGCAGCGAAAAGCACGCGGCCGACGACAAGCGCTGCACGCTTGAGGCGCGCATTGCCGGGCACCAACCCGTAGCCGCCACACACCACGCGGCGACTGTGCGTGAAGCCCTGACCGGCGCGATCCATAAATTGGAAAAACTTTTGACCAAGGACGCGGAGCGCGAACTCGAGAAGCGCCGCAGCTAATCATCCCCGCGCTCTGTCGTCAAAGAGTTATTCTAAGGGGTATGCCCGGGTGGGTCCGATGGTCGGACGCGCCCGGGCTCAACCATCACGTTTACAGTACGGAGCTGATCATGGGCAAGAGCCAAGACGCCAAAAAAGACACGAAGAAAGCCCCCGCCAAATCCGCCAAGGAAAAGAAAGCTGAAAAGCTGGAGAAGAAGGCCGGCAAGAAGTACTGAGCCGACCCGGTTCCACGTTTCATGCTTCATCGCCGACAGGATGTCGAGCTCCTTAGAATACTCAGCGCATTTGGAATCGTTTGGTTCCACACTTATGCGCCGTTTTCAGAAGTTGCTTACGCCGGCCTGATCGTTTTTCTGTTGATCTCCTCGCGGTTTGCGGCAGATCCTGATCGGCACCCCACCACAGTCAAGTCCAAGGCCAAAAGAATTCTTTTGCCTTGGCTAGTGTGGTTTGGGATTTACGGTGCGCTGAATGTCGCCCGCGGATTACCCTTCATACCCGGTGACGGGCTTGTGTCCGGGATCCTGACGGGCACCAGCATACACTTGTGGTACATGCCTTTTATGTTCGGCGTGCTCTGTATCCTAGACTGGACAAAGGTCAAGCTGGATGTCCGCGCTTCCGCACGACTGTATGCCACGCTGGGCCTCATGGTTCTGGGGACCGCTTTTCTGTGGCGCACACCCTCGTTGAGATTCCCGTTACCGCTCCCCCAATATTTCCATGCCGGGGCGGCGGTTTTGTTGGGGGCCGTCTTCGCTAACCGCCACGGCTTGCCCCGGAACATTTTCGCACTCGTCGTGCTGGCCTTTACAGGGTTGTCAGCAGCCTTGATGCCATGGGAAGGCTTAGGGTTAACGTACCTGATAGGCATTGTAATCGCGGCTGCGGTCTTGCTCTCCAAGCGCGACGTGCTGGGTCACCTGAATGTTTCAAGAATCTCCGGATGCATGCAAGGCGTCTACCTCTCCCACTTTTTGTGGTGGATGGTCGTCTCAAAGATCGGATCGCCGCCGGGTATTTTACTGCCGCTCACGGTCTTCGGCGCGTCAACTTTAAGCGTGATGATCGCTAAAAGATTCGCGCCGAAGCTCTCCGGATTAGTGGTCTAAGTTGGCTTAGACTCTCAGATCCTCGCCCTTCATGGTCTTCCAATCATTCCAGCGCGCGAGCGCAGGATGGACATGTTCGGCGAGGAACTCTTCGGTCTGCTCTTTCGAACGACCCGTGTACTTAGAGGGGTCGAGCATCGCGTTGAGCTTCTCCAGCGTAGTATCGAACGACTTGTCGCCCGCGATGCGTGCGAGCAAGTCGTTGGCATTCCCGTGCTCTTTAACCTGACGCGCGGCCTCAACCGAGTGCACGCGAATCTGCTCGTGTAAATCTTGACGGTTGCCGCCGCGCTTGACCGCGTCCATCATGATGTTCTCGGTGAGCATGAACGGCAACTCTTCGCGCAGACGACGTTCGATCACCTTGGGGTAGACCACGAGGTTGGACGAAACGTTTTCGGCAATGATGAGCATCGCGTCGGCGGCGAGGAACGCCTGCGCCACAGCGAGACGCTTATTGGCCGAGTCATCGAGCGTGCGTTCGAACCACTGAGTCGATGCGGTGAACGCCACCGAGGCGTGCAACGATTCGACGAAGCGCGCGAGTGAACCGATGCGCTCGCTGCGCATCGGGTTGCGCTTGTAGGCCATCGCCGACGAACCGATCTGGCTCTTCTCAAACGGCTCTTCGACCTCTTTGAGGTTTTGGAGCAATCGTAAGTCGGTCGAAAACTTCGAGAGCGATTGCGAGATGGACGAGAGTACGGCCAGCGCGCGGGCGTCGAGCTTGCGCGTGTAGGTCTGACCCGAGACAGGCAAGCTCCGCGTGAAGCCCGCGCGGCGGGTCACCTCGGTGTCTAACGCCTTCACCTTGTCATGATCGCCGTTGAACAACTCCAGGAAGCTCGCCTGCGTGCCGGTCGTGCCTTTAACACCGAGGAACGGCAACGCCTCAACCACCTGCTCCACCTCTTCGAGATCGAGCAAGAGTTCTTGAATCCACAACGTGGCGCGCTTGCCCACTGTCACCGGCTGTGCCGGTTGAAAGTGCGTAAACCCCAAAGCGGGTTGAGCCTTCCACTGATCAGCAAAGCCCGCGAGCGATGAGATGACGCGCATCAAACGCTTGCGGATGAGATGCAAGCCGTCTTTAATTTGAATCAGATCGGTGTTGTCAGCCACATAGGCCGAAGTGGCGCCGAGGTGAATGATGCCAGCGGCCTTGGGGCATTGTTTGCCGTAGGCATGCACGTGGGCCATCACGTCGTGGCGGACGATTTTTTCTTGGGCTTCGGCTTCGGCGAAGTCGATGTCGGTCTCGTGAGCCTTGAGTTCGGCGATTTGTTCGGGGGTGATGGGGAGACCCAGGGCGGCTTCGGCCTCCGCGAGGTGGATCCACAACCCGCGCCAGGTTTGGTGCTTGAACTGCGGCGAGAAGAGGAAGCTCATCTCCTTGGACGCATAGCGGCGGATGAGGGGGTTGTCGTACTGCGAGTAGGAAGAATCAGTGTTGGTCATGGAGGGGAAAGATAGCGATCAGCGGTCAGTGATCAGCAATCAGGCTCCCTAAAACCATGGTTTTATGGGGGTTTTTCGCCATTATTTAAAGCGGATGACAAGGTTTTTTAGACCAGTCGTCAATTTTTCGCACTAAAGGACATCAATTGATGGAATCGATGAAAATCTAGGGCCTCTCTCACCGATCAGCCACTTTCGCCTCACGCGCCTAAGACCTTCCGAAACGCGGCGATCACGTCCTTCACATCTTGATCACTCAGCGCGGGTGAGAGCGGGAGCGAAAGCGTGCGATCGCCGATCTCGGTGGCGACGGGGCAATCGGCGCGCTTCCACCCGAGCGCCTTGCGGTAATAGGGGTGGTCAACCAGCGCGCGGTAATGAACGCCCGCGCCGATGCCCTCAGCGGTCAGCGCCGTGAGAATAAAATCGCGCTTTTGCGAGACGGTGCGCCCCGGCACGCGCGCGTCTTGACGAACCAGCGGCGTGTAGAGGTGATACGCGTGTCGTTCGTTCGTAGGTGGTTCTGCGGGTAACACAACCGGCAGATCGGCAAAGGCCGTTTGGTACTGCGCCCAAATCTCACGACGGCGACGCCAGTTCGCATCGACCCGCCGCAGCTGCGGCAAGCCGATGGCCGCTTGCAAGTCGGTCATGTTGTACTTGTAGCCGAGCTCGACCACATCGTAATGCACATACCCCGAATCGGAATAGCGCTTCCACGCGTCCTTGCTCATGCCATGTAAGGCCAAGCGCTTGAGGCGGTCGGCTACGGTGGCATGCGGCGTGAGCACAAGGCCTCCCTCGCCGGTGGTCACGTTTTTGGTGGCGTAAAAACTGAAGCACCCCGCATCGCCAAAAGTGCCGGCTTTACGGCCTTCCACTTCGGTTTCAATGGCGTGCGCGCAATCTTCGATCACCTTGAGCTTATGGGCACGGGCGATCTTCATGATCGCCGCCATGCTGCACGCGCGACCCGCAAAATGTACGGGTAAAATGGCGCGCGTCTTTTTTGTGATCTTGCCTGCGATTTTGGCGGGGTCGATATTGAACGTGACCGGGTCAACATCCGCGAGCACAGGCGTGGCGCCGGCATGCAAGATCGCGTTGACCGTGGCACAAAAAGTCATGGGCGTGGTGATGACCTCGTCGCCCGGCTTGATACCGAGGGCGAGGATCGAGAGGTGCAGCGCCGCTGTGCACGAGTTGACGGCGACAGCGTGCAGGGGTGCGGGCGCCTTTGAGGCCGCAGACTGTGCGATAGATGAAGCCGGCGATTTATACGCGGCAAACGCGGCTTCGAAAGCCGCGACCTTGGGGCCGGTGCCGATCCAGCGGCGCCGCAGCGAGTCGGTGACGCCCGCGATTTCTTCTTCGCCCAGTGGTGGCGCGCCAAAGACGAGGAAGTCTTTACGAGAGCGCACCGGTTTGCCGCCGTCGAGTGCGAGTTTGGCGGGTCGAGCAAGTTTGGCCACGGTTTACCTGAATGAAAGGGCCTTCAAGATACCCTTTTATAGCTTTTCAAAAAGCCGTGACCCCTTTGAAAAATCTACTCCGACCCCTCTATTATGCGCTGCGTGGGCTGATGCTCCGCGGCCACCGCCGCGCCTGCGTGGTCTGCGGCGGCTCGTTCCGCCGCTTTCTGCCAAAAGGTGACCCCGCGCGGCCTGAAGCGCTGTGCCCCCGCTGCCTCTCACTGGAACGCCACCGCCTCCTGTGGCCCACGTTGCACACCCTTTTGACCCCTTCACCCCGCGAGGGCGCAGGTCTGACGCTGCTTCATTTCGGACCGGAAGAATCACTCGCGCCGCGCCTCCGACAGTTGCCCTTGCGCTTGTACGTGACCGCGGACCTCGCCATCGCGCAGCGCCCCGCCACAACCGCCATGGACATCACCCGGACGGGTTTTAAATCCGAATCATTTGACCGTGTGTTGTGTTGCCATGTGCTGGAACACATCCCCGATGACGCCGCCGCATTTGGCGAACTGTACCGCGTGCTGCGCCCGGGCGGTGCGGCGCTTCTGCAAGTACCGCTTACCAATGGCCCAACTGATGAAGACCCATCGGTCACCGACCCGGCAGAGCGAGCCCGACGATTTGGGCAAGACGATCATGTCCGAATTTATGGTCACGATGATTTTGTGCAGCGTGCCCGCGCGGCAGGCTTTCGCGTCGAGACCGTTTCGGGGGTCGACGGATTATCGCCCGCAGAGATCGACCGGCAAAAATTGCTCGCGGGTGGCGCGGGCGACGAATTGTTCTTCATCGCCTGGCGCGATTAAGTCGTCCACTCGGTTCGACGTCGTTCGTTTAAGCGCGCGTCACGAGGGCGTGACGCAGCGATCCCACCACATCAACACCGACAAACACCGCCATAAATAGGCGGGGTGTGAGGTCGCGAGCGCGTCGTAGGACGCGAATACTTTAGCGCGATCAAGCCCCGGCGGGTCATCGCCATGCCGCAAGGATTCAAGCCCCGGACGCACGGTGCGCAACCACTCCGCCAGTGGGAACGGAAACCCCATTTTGGTTTTACGCCACGTGACGTCATGCGGTAAATACGGGTCGAGCGCACGCCGCAACGGCCACTTGAGCCAGCCGTCGCGAATCAGGTATTCACCGGGCAGATGCGTGGCCCACTCGATCACACGCGTATCGAGCAATGGCAGCCGCGATTCAATGGGCACGCCCATGGTGGCCGTGTTCCCCGAACGCAACCAATAGTTCATCTTCCAATCACCGAGGTGGTCGATCAACCGCTGCTCGAAGTGATCCGAAGCCGTTGGGGTCCCAAAGCGAGACGGCTGCATTTTCAGGGGGTTTAATGCGGGCCCCGGGGTAGTGGGGCGAAGCCCCAGACGCCACGATTCGGGCACCATCCACCAGGCCGCACGCGCCCAGGCACGCGCGGCATTGCCCTCTCGTTCGCTGAACGACGAGAGTTCATGAAAGGCCTGAAATACATGGCCGCGGGCGAACAGGCCGCGCGCAAACGGCCCGAGATACTCGTGACCATACCCGGCGAACACCTCGTCGCCGCCGGCGCCATTGAGCGTGACACGAATGCCGGCGGCGGCCATGCGCGCCCAGATCTCACGATTCAGCACGAGCACCGGCGAGTGGAAGGGTTCATCCAGAGCGCGGTGAAAGTCGGAGATCGAAGCGAGCGTGGCTTGGCTTTGGTGCTCCAATGTGGTGAGCGCCATGCGGTCGCCATAGTGGTCGACCACGCGGCGCGCGAACGGAGATTCATCCCACACCGTGCCGGGGAAGGCGACGGTAAAGGCCGCGAGTGGGGACGATGGGCCGCGTTCGCGCGCCGCCAGCGCGGCGATGGCCGAGCTGTCCATACCGCCGCTGAGCTCTACGCCCACGGGCACGTCGGCGCGCAAACGCAAGCGCACGGCGTCCTCAAGGCGCGTCGTGAGCTCGGCCACGGCCTCGTCCGGCGAGATGTCGGAGGCGCGCAAACGCGTGGCGGTCGGCGCCCAATAGCGGCGCGGCACAAAGGTGCCATCGGCTTGCACGCACGCCACACTGCCCGCCGGGAAGGTTTCAATGCCTTCGAAAAAAGTCTTGTTGCCAAAATCCCGAAGGCCTGAGCAAACAAAGTCGCTCACCGCCGCGGCGCGCGGCGTGAACGCGTGTTGACCTGCGCCCGCCCTCACCCCCTTAATCTCGGACGACCACCACAACCGTCCGCCCTGACGCGCGCAGTACAACGGGGCTTTACCGATGGGATCACGCGCCAGCCAGAGCTGACCATCCCACAAGGCCAAGGCCCAAAATCCGCGGAGGCGCGACAAACAGTGTTCACCCCATTCGAGCCACGCGTGCGCCAACACCTCGGTATCGCCGCGCGACTGAAACGTATGCCCCAAGGCGATCAGCTCGGTGCGCAGTTCGTCGTGATTGTAAATCTCGCCTTGAAACGAAAGCGCGAATAAACCGTCGGCTGCCAGCAGCGGTTGATGGCCGGCCGTCGTGAGGTCGATGATGGCGAACCGACGATGGCCCAAGGCTACGGTGTGCTCCACCTGCGGACGATCTGAAGCGGATGGCAAGGTGGTGGGCACAAGCGGCGTGCGCTCCCCGGCTACGGCCGTGATCAGGCCCGAGCGCGCCTCAATAAAGGCTGCCCCTTCGCCGTCAGGGCCGCGATGCGCAATGGCGCGCGTCATGGCCCACAGCGTCGAGGTTTCGTGAACGGGTTTCGCGAATGCGAAATACCCGGATATGCCGCACATGGAGTTCTATCGTTCTTGGATCGAGGTACGCGTCTTTCATTCCGAAAGACCGGCTCCCAAATTTACCGTATTGAGGACGACATGACTCCAGAAATCCCAGTAAAAAAATCAGAACTCAACATTGAGGTTTGGTCCGATGTGGTCTGCCCGTGGTGCTATATCGGCAAACGCCGTTTAGAAACCGCCCTCTCGCGGTTTGCGCGACAAGACCTGGTGACCGTGACGTGGCGGAGCTATCAACTCAACCCCAGCGCGCCCCAAACGACCGAAGAGCCCACCCGGAGCATGCTGGCCCGCAAATACGGGGTCAGCCTCCCACAAGCCGATGCCATGCAAGAACGCGTGACGGGCGTAGCCGCGCAAGAAGGTTTACGCTATCGCCTTGAACTCACCAAATCCGAGAACACGCTCAACGCGCACCGGCTCTTGCACATGGCCCAAGAACACGGCCTGCAAGACGAATTGAAAGAGCGTTTGTTGGCCGCTTACTTTACCGAAGGCGCCTCCATGGGCGACCAAGACACGTTGATCAGGTTGGCGGTCGAGGTGGGCCTTAACCGCGAAGCGGTGGTGGAGGTGTTGTCACGGGGTGATTTTGCCGAGGCGGTTCGCGCCGATGCGCAACGCGCCACGGACTTGGGCATTCAAGGTGTTCCGTTTTTCGTGCTCAACGGACGACTCGGCGTATCGGGGGCGCAATCTGCCGAGGTGTTGTTGCAAGCGCTGGAAGAAGCCGCGCAAGACTTAAGCTGATGGCGACCGGCCGAGCTTGTCTTTAAGTTCTTGCAGGTTTAGACGCAGATCATGACGGTGGAAAAGGTGGGCCGCCGCCAAAAACACCACGGTGCCTAAAGCGGCTGCGATGACGACTTCAGCAAGCGGCGGTAGCGACAACGCCGCGACCGCGGCCGTCATCGCGAGCGTGCCCGCGAGGGCAGGCGGGATCGGCCAGCCGCCGGCGCGCGTGATTGCCCCCGCGCCGATGCCAAGCCAGAGGCGCGGCAAGAGGTAATCCATACTCACCGAGAGCACTGTGACGATCAAGAGCGCGAGGGCCGCTCCGGTGAGGCCGTAGCGCGCGCCCACGGCGATCGCGCCGAAGCGAACGACCAACACGATGACCACCATCCCAAACGAAGCATCGGCGCGACCAAGCGCCAGCGCGAGGTTGCCACACGCATTCCCCAATACTGTGAGAAACCCGACCACGCCGAGCAACACCAACACGGGGGCGACCGGGCCCCACGCGGGGCCGAGCACTAAGGCCACCAGCGGCGTCGCGAGCCCAATGATCATCATGTAAATGAAGGCCGCGAGCAACGCGAGCAGCGAGAGCGCGCGCACGTAAGACGACGCGGTGCGCGCACGATCACCCTGAATACGAGCGAGCAATGGCAAGAGCGTGCGCGCGGTAAAAGGCCCGAGCAGTGCCGCGGGCTTGAGAGCGATTTGTGAGGCCATGAAGTAATAGCCCGCCGCCGCCGGGCCGAGTAAACGCGCCACCAGCAAACGGTCAAAGCTGCCGAGCGCATGGGCCGCGATGCGCTCGGCGAGCTGGTAGCCGCTAAACCCCGCAATGGGGCCCAGCTCGGCCCCGCACAGGCGCGGGGCGGGGCGCAAGCTGGAGACCACGCCGAGGCCGACAAAGCGGGCCACGGCGAGAACGACT
>JBIIWL010000166.1:0-4723 GCA_044338885.1 Fibrobacteria bacterium | reverse complement strand
CTCGCTATGCCCCGGGTTCACGCGGATGCCGCACGCGACCTTTCGCCCGGTTGACTGAACATACTCCCCCACCTGCCCTTTAAATCGGCCCCATTGTGAGAACGAGTTAAACACGAGGTGGTCGGCCATACTCAAGATTTCAGGAAACTCTGCGTCCGTAAAGGCCACCGAGTACACATGCGTCTCGCGGCCAAACTCTTCATACGCCAAGCGCGCTTCATGCAACGAACTCGCCGTCGCGCCGTGTAGCACCTCGCGTACCCACGGGAAGCTGCTCCAAAACGCAAAACCTTTCAGGGCTAAAATGACCTTCGCACCTGACTCGCGTTGCACACGGTCCAGAATGGCGAGGTTGCGACGCAGCAGCGCCTCCTCCAAAACGTAAGAAGGCGAAGGCACGAGCGAGAGGTTGAGAGGAATCATGAAAGTCCTTAGTAGCGCAGGCGAAAAGAGTCGGACGTCGGAAGTCGGACGTCGGAAGGAAAAACGAACACACCGATTTTAAGCGAACAAATTACCGGCCAAATAGCGAGGCAAAACAACGGTATTCCCATCCGACTTCCGACTTCCGACTTCCGACTAATCAGGAAAGGCCAAAACACGAACCTTACCCTTGCGTAATCTCTTCCGTCCACGGCAGACCGCGGAGGTTGAGCTGTTCCATGAACGGATCAGGGTCGAGCTGCTCCATGTTCCACACGCCGGGTTGCTTCCACTTGCCGGTGACCATCAAAAGGCCGCCGATCATGGCCGGCACGCCGGTGGTGTAGGAGATCGCCTGCGACTCCACTTCGGCGTAGCACGCCTCGTGATCACACACGTTGTAGGTGTAAGTCTTCAGGGCCTTCCCGTCTTTACCAAGGCCTTCAATGAGGCAGCCGATATTGGTCTTGCCCTTGGTGCGCGGGCCCAGCGAAGCGGGGTCGGGCAACACGGCCTTGAGGAATTGCAACGGGATGATCTCTTTGCCTTCAAAGATGACCGGCTTGATCGACGTCATGCCCACATTCTCAAGGACGCGCAAGTGCGTGAGGTACTTCTCCGAGAACGTCATCCAAAAACGAATCTTCTGCAAACCCTTGAGGTTCATCGCCAGTGATTCGAGCTCTTCGTGATACATCAGGTACATCTCTTTGGGGCCCAGTTCAGGGAAATCCCACGTCTTGTGTACCGAAAGCGGCTCGGTCTCTTTCCACTCGCCGTTTTCCCAATAGCGACCATTGGCGGTGATCTCGCGGATGTTGATCTCAGGATTGAAGTTGGTCGCAAAGTGGTAGCCGTGATCGCCCGCGTTCGCATCCATGATATCCACGGTATGAATCTCACTGAAGCGATGCTTTTGAGCATGTGCACAAAACACGTTGGTCACCCCGGGGTCAAACCCCGAACCCAGGAGCGCCATCAGGCCCTTCTCCTTGAAGCGCTCCTGATACGCCCACTGCCACTTGTACTCGAACTTCGCGGTATCGGGCGGTTCATAGTTGGCGGTATCGAGATAATCCACACCCGTCTCAAGGCAGGCATCCATGATGGACAAATCTTGATAAGGCAACGCGATGTTCATGACCAAATCAGGCTTGACCTTGCGGATCAGCTCGGCCATTTCGCGGGGGTTGTCGGCATCCACCTGCGCGGTTTCAAGCGGGTAATCGCGGCGCTTGGCGATTTGCGCGGCGATCGCATCGCACTTCGATTTGGTGCGGCTGGCCAACACGGCCGACGTAAACACTTCAGGGGCTTGGCTCACCTTGTGCGCCACAACCTGACCCACACCACCGGCACCAACGATCAATACCTTGCTCATGCTTGTTTCCTGGGATTAAGGACGGGGTCAAAGGTAGTTTTCGGGGAGAATTTGGGGGTTTATGGTCCGTCATCCGGGTGTTTCAACCGCTCCGCGGTCGCCTCATTGAGGCATACGGGCAAAGGGTCGCAGGTTTAAGGGCCTTTCCAGACCCAAACTCACCGGCCCAAAACAAAAACGGCCCCGCGCTAGTGCGCGGAGCCGCTCTGGTTTCCGGGCGTTGGCTCTCCGACCCCCGTCGGAAAGACACGCTCGGAGTCCTGTTGAACACTTACTCGACATCGACCTCGGCATCATCCGTCGGGTCGGCATCAAGGCAGTGTTCGTCGAAGCGAGCCTTCAACACCAGATAGGCCGGGCGCGTGGGGTCCATCAACACCAAGCGGATGGCGGCACGCTCGCAGCGGGTCAGGTGCGGCGGCGGCGGCAGGTCGGGGCGGCAGTGGGCCGCGGCGCGCAGACCCAAACCGGCCGCTACCGTTGAATCCGCTTCCACCATGCCATCAAGACGCGCCTTCAGTTCACGACACACCTGCGGAGTCGGAGGGACCGTATCCTGATCGAGACAGGCGGTCGCAAAGCGAGCGCGAATCGAGTCATAGTCGGGATGCTCGGGGTCCATGGCCGCGATCAGAAACGCGGCACGCTCGCAAGGGTTCAGACCAGGACGAGGATGCACCTTCGCTGTATCACCGCTATCGCGCGGCGGGCGCGCCGAATCGGCATGGGCGATCACATCGGAAATAGCGGCGGCACGTAGATGTCCGCGCGCCTTGGCCATCAGCACCAGGCGTGCGATCACGACTTCCCGCGTGGCCGAATCCAAGGTCAAACCGGCGATCCCCACCGAATCGACATAGGCCTCCACGGCGGCCCGAATATCTGCAGAAATGATCGCGCGACCTTCGGCTGTTTTACGCAACTCAACCCACGCTTGCGCGTCCAGCGTCGTGAACCCGTCGAGCACACCCAGCGCATAGGTTGACCCGCCTTCGATCCGATTCTGAAACCGCGCGCGAAATTCCTGACCGGCACGCTTAGCGCGCACGATCAACGCCTTTTCACCGCGTAAGCGCGTACGAATCTCAAAGGTGCCGTCTGCCGAGGCCTGCGTGCTATCGACCACGGGCCCTACGGTTCCATCCACCTCGACCTCATGCGTGGTCACCACCGTGACATCGCCCTCGGTGGCAGCGGCCATCGACCCCGCGACCTGGCCCGAGATCACAACGCCTGATCCGGCGTCGGCATCAAGCCCGGCACTGCTATTACACCCTGTCATCATTGCCGCGACGCCCAAAGCGCCCATGAGTCCGAGAGTTCTGATTGTGTTGCCGATCAAGTTCATGATAAGCCTCCGTGTTGAGTTGAATGTACGCGTGACCGGGATGCCCCTGTCATGACAACAAGATATCGTGGTTACACCCGCTCAGAAAAGTGAAATTTTGCAGGAGATTACATTAAGACCGGATTAATTGGCCTAAATATGATTTAAATGCCTTTTTAGGCGTGTTTTAAATATTCGATCTGGGCTATTTCTGATTACAAATTACCCGTTTCTATCCGAACATTTGCGATCGGGCGCATGAGTTTTCGGAAGTGCGGTTACGGCTTGCGCACCAGCCCAGGAGCTAAAACACAAAAGGGGTGTTTGTTTTTGGGGGGCAGGATGCTAGGGCCCCCGGGGTGAGGAGCAGCGCGTGCCGCTTTACGCTTCGACAAGAGACGTTAAAGCCTGTCTCTTTGCTCGGCGCATCGCCCTAGGGCACGGGGCTTGTGATGCGCGTTCCCGCCGAATCGAAGAACACCGAGCCATTTTGCCCGCTCGTGCCGCTCCACGTACCTGAATAACCGAAGGCGGTCGAGGTGCCAGAAAACTCGATCGACCCGCCGGCACGCAAATCGATTTTCATGTCCAGTTCACCCACGCGCGCACGGTCGCCACCCGCAACCGGCGCCAAAGGCCTCAAGACGAACCGCGAAGCCGCCACATCACCGAAGCGATACACTTTATCACGCTGCACACTGAGCAAGCGGTTGCGATCATGACGACCCACCGTATCGGACACCGCCACCCGGTAGATAAACACAGAGGAAGCCAATGTATCGGTGCTTTGGGTCGACGTGAAACTAACGCGAACAATTCCGGTATCGCCGTGGGTAAAGTCGGATCCCGAGTCGCGACCAAGCGCCACCGTTTCGGTCACGCCTTGAGACGTGGTGACCACGCGACGGAAACGCGTCGCGCGGTTGCGCAATGAATCACCCTTGACGACCGTGCGGTAGACTTGTATCACCCGGATACCACCGACCGTGACCGTGTGTTCCACATCAACGCGCGATGAATCGCGCTCACGGTCTCGCACCACAGAATCCCCCACGACGGGGCGCAACTTCAAGTGATAGACCGTGTCTGTGCCGATACGATGCACGGTCTCTAACGACCGCGTGGCGTTGTCGTCACGCGTCCCAAACTCGCGGTCGGGGCCAGCACCGATGATCACAGCGCGCTCTTCAATACGGCCAAACGGATGCTCGACAACGAAAAAGGCGCGCGCCAAATTGCGTGAACCGGGTTGTGGCGACAGCACACTATCGCCATCGGCATCCGTGAAGCTGAACCGTTCGACCCGCCCCCCAGGGTAGCTCACCACACCCGACATGCGCACCATGATGCGCCGTGTGGTCGGGAGACCTTGCACACGATACCACGTCGTGTCGCGCGCTTCGATCCCGCTGATCGCTTGAGTGCGAATCACGCGGTTCAAACCGGTTTGCGGGTCGAGAATGGTGCTCAAACTACGCACCGCACCCGCAACCTCAAGGCCCGGCGGAATCCGGCCATCCGAGTTCGCGCCGCGCTTCTGCAAGCCCGGGCCATTCTCTTCGGGAGCCGCGTCAGGCACATCAGTGCTGTCG
>JBIIWL010000126.1:0-5820 GCA_044338885.1 Fibrobacteria bacterium | reverse complement strand
TCGTACACCTCGGGTGGCGTAGTCGGCGCTTCTTCATAGCCGTTCCATTCACTGCTATCGCGCGCGCCGTCAGCCGCGACCTGACCCAAGTTTGTCACAGAGTTTGGGAAATCATCTCCACCCGCCACATCGTCGCTGAAGCAGCCCGTGAACGAAGCCGTGGCGACCAAAACCAAAAGGCACGCCAGACCCTGAGTCACCCTGCGGCCTACAGGTGACACCCCCGCACGCACCATGTTGATCCAATTGAAATTCATGGCTTTCTCCGGGAGCGCGGCACGTAGGCCACGGTCAACTGCTGAATACGGCGCGGGCCGCTTTTGTCTTCTTCGACGCGCCGAAATATTTCTTCACGGAAACGCTCGATGCGCTCGAGTATTTCAGCGTGCAGTGTATCACTGATGTTGACGACCATGGTCGATACGTGACGCTCTTCTTTGGGGATGCGATGGAGGGCCTCACGCGCCAGTTGCAACCATTCGGCGTTCATGGCGCGGCTCATGCCTACCAAGGCGGCGGAAGGCTCAACGATCGACCGCGTCGTGCGATAGCGCCCGTCGACATCTTGCTCGACAAGCTTCCACTCGCACAGCTCGCGCACCAGCCCCTTGACCACGGCCACAGGCACAGGCGGGTCGAGAAAGGCCGCCAACGACTCATAGTCGCCGCGGAAGTCGAGCACCTCGATGGCACCACGCACCAGCGCATAGCGAACATCTTGGTAATACTTGCTGAGCGCGGGATTTAAGCGCGTAAACTTACTGCGGTTGCGGCGCGAGAGAATCTGCTTATAGAAGGCGTCTTTCTTGTCGACCGTTCGCGCCTGGCCATACTCCGTCAACAATTTGAGAAACTCGATCTCGTGAGGCTTCATCCCAAACACGGCCGCCATTTTATCAATCGCGTTTTCGCTCAGCGGCTTGAAGCCTTTGAGCACATCGTTGAAGTACCCCGGGTTTGCGAAACCCGCTTCGCGTGCAAAAGCCCGCTGCGAGTACTTGCGCCCCGCTTCGGTTTCTTCGCGCACCTTGGCTTCAAAGCTGTCCTTCAAGAACGCTTTAAAGTCGTCGTAGCGGTAGATATCGGGGTGAATATCGGGTGACATTTTAGGTGGTTCCCTGTGAGGTCTTAGAGCGATAGAATAGCCAATTCACCACGTTTTTTAATCCGGTATATTACGAATAGGGGCGTTTTTTGGTTTTTTTGAGGCTCCAAAGCCCAAATAAATCAGGTTATCGGGCGATTCTAGTTACGAGCGTGCCGGGTGCATTTAAGGATACGGTTACACTTTTCGGATTACATAAATCCATCCAAAACCCTCTGCCATAGTCCCAGGAACACGACACGCACCCGCGCGTTGCGTCATGTTACCTTGTGTCACGATCCTCGCAAACTTTTTCATGACCCACACGACTCACCCCAAGGACCACATCATGCGCCTTCGCCCCTCGTTCTACGGAGCCACCTTGGCCTTAGCGTGTGTGATCGCTCTAGCCGCCTGCACGACCGAATCCGAGGATGAAGGCGGCACAAACCTCTACGCGCACCTGGTGAACGACTGGAAAATCCAAACGGCCACAGTCTCGCCCCTCGCCCAACTGCCTGCAATCCCCGGCGTACCCACTATACCCACCACCGCCAACCTTCTGTTAGTCATCAGTAATTGCGATCAGGAGGCCACATTCTCCTTCCGGTCAAACGGTGTATTCATCAACACCAAGGGCACGGGCTGCAGCGATCACGATACCGGTTCGTGGGTACGCAACGATTCCCTGCTCTACATCAGCTACACCGATTCTGCAGAAACGCCCGATACCCTGACCATCGTCGAATTGTCGGATTCGGTTTTTAAAATGAAAGAACGCAATAACGACTTACCTGACCGCGTGTGGCGCACGATCTCCTATACGTTGATCCCCCGCTAAGAGCCGAACCTGATCATTCCTAAGTTTTAGGCATGACTGAATCAACCGACCAAGCCGCCGCGCTCGATCCGACCACAAAACCGGACGGCTGCACCCTGTTAGCCCAAAAACAGTGCGTCCCCTGCGCAGGCGGCGTGCCGCCGCTCAAAGGCGATGCGCTCCAAAACCTGCACTACAAGCTGGGCCATGGCTGGGAGCTCGTAAAAGATCATCACCTCGAAAAGAAATTCGCCTTTCCTGATTTCGTGACGGCCTTAGCGTTTACCAATAAGGTGGGGGCGGTGGCGGAGGCCGAAGGGCACCACCCGGATATCCATTTGGCGTGGGGTAAAGTGCGGGTGGTGATTTGGACCCACAAAATCGACGGGCTCACCGAGAGTGATTTCGTATTGGCCGCGAAGGTTGAGTGCATCGACTAGTGAAACCTCAAGGAGCCGTTGCTTTACTTTTTGCGCTTCTGACAGTGGCGTTCAGTGGTTGCGCAAGCGTCCCGAACTATTCGACCGCAAAACTCGCCCGCAAGGGAGAGTTCCAGGTCACTCCCAGCTTCACCTTCCACACTGTCGACGTTCAAGTTTTCCCGGGGGATGAAGGGTCGGGAAATCGAGCTCAGGCCGGGGGTAGCGGTGCCACGGTCGGCGCGGCGGGAGCGTATGGAATCACCGACGCTTTTAACGTGGCCGTGCGCTACGAGTTTTTCCCGCCTGAGGGCGGCGCGTCTCAAGACCATTTTATTCATACCGAAATCAAATTTGGCGATGAGGTTGAGGGTACGGCTGGATCAATCGGATACGGTCGATTGATCCACAGTAACCTGAGCTTAGTCAACCTAAACGGGTACCTAGACTTTCCGCTTCAAAACAAAGTCATTTATTGCGTCTCACCCCAAGCAACCATGCTATTACACAATGGCACCGCTGTCGGTTTCGTTGATGTTTTTCTCAATAATTCATTTTCGATTGAAGTCTCAGACACATTCACAGCCATCCCGCAGGTCGGCATCGCCATCTTTCCACTGTTCTTTTTCGAAGGTTTCGCTATGAACATCGGAATCGCGGGTCGCTGGACCTTTTAAGTGTGAAGACGTAACACTCCTCACCCCTACCCCCTCTCCCCCCGGCCTTCGCCGGGGCAGGCTCGGGTGAGGGATTAAGGGTGAGGGTTTAAGGCCCACCCCGACGGATGGCCAATAAAAAAGGCCAGCGTTTCCGCCGGCCTTTTTGTTTTCACTGACCGCTGACCGCTGTCAGTTGATCGCTCTTAGATCTCCACCCAGGCCGCACCCTTCTTGGCCGACTCAACAGTCTTGACCAAGAACTTGATGCCGCGCAAACCATCGTGCACGTCGGGGTAACCGCCGAGCAAGGCCTCGCCCGACTTCGCGCGGCGAATGTCGGCGATCGCGCCGCGGTAAATGTTCGCAAACGCCTCGAGGTAACCCTCGGGGTGACCCGGAGGAATACGCGTCGCGGCGGCGGCTTCGGGGCCCATATAACCCAGACCCGTACGCATCTTCTCCCAGGGCTTGCCCGCAGGTTTGAAGATCAAGGTGTTCGGCTCTTGCTGGTGCCACTCGAGGCCACCCTTACTGCCGTACACGCGGATGTTCAGGTTGTTCTCTTCGCCACAGGCGATTTGTGAACACACCAGCGTACCCTTGCCGCCGTTTTCGAGACGCAACAGAATGTTGGCGTCGTCTTCCAGCTTACGACCCGCCACAAAGGTGGTAAAGTCGGCACACACCGATTTGATCTTCACATCGGTGATGTACTCGAGCAGGTTTTCCGCGTGCGTGCCGATATCGCCGACGCAGTTGGAAATGCCCGCCTTGGCCGGGTCGGTACGCCACGACGCTTGCTTTTGACCCGTCGTTTCGATCGGGTCCATCAGCCAATCTTGGTTGTATTCCACCATCACCTTACGCACGTCGCCGAGCAAGCCCTGCTTGACCATCGCGCGCGCTTGGCGGACGGCCGGGTAGCCGGTGTAGTTATGCGTCAGCGCGAATACGAGTTTTTTCGACTCGACGATCTTCACCAACTCTTCCGCTTCTTCAAGCGTGAAGGTCATCGGCTTGTCGCACACCACGTGAATACCGGCTTCCAAGAAAGCCTTGGCCACCGGGAAGTGCATATGGTTCGGCACGCACACCATGGCAAAGTCGATGCCGTCGGGGCGCGCGGCTTCGGCCTTCGCCATTTCCGCAAAGCTGCCGTACGAACGATCGAGGAACCAGGCATCGGCGCTCCGCTTGGCTTTCACAGGGTCGGACGACATGGCGCCGGCCACAACCTGAGCCTGACCGTCGAGCTCGACGGCGATGCGGTGCACGCTACCGATGAACGCGCCTTCGCCGCCACCGACGATACCAGCGAGCAAACGGCGTTTGTTCGCGTCGGGAAGATTTGTGCCGTGAATCATGAATTACCCCATGGAAAAAAATGACGTAGGGGCGAAAAGTATTCGCCCCTACGGTGATATTGGAAGGGTCGCAAATCATTGCGACCGAATTGAATTAAGACCGGTAGGCTTCCCGGCCTACACCTTGAACGGGAATACCTTGTGCCGCCAACACATCGTGCTGGAGTGAATACATCGCCGCGGCGGCCTCGTCGATCGCCTTGGTATAGGCGAGCGAGCCCTTCAAGATCGGAGCCAGCTTGGCCTTGTCCTGAATGCGCGCGCGCGGGTATTCGTGTTCGACCACCAAGAACGTATCGGCCGGGTCGATGGTCAACAACTCGCGCGCCGCGAGCTGATGATCGAGCCAGTCCACACTGCGGTTCTGCAAGTAGGCGAGCGGGTCATGCTTGGCGGTACCGGGCAGCTCGTGCTCGGCGAGCGCGACTTGCTTCTTCCACGCGTTCGCGTGATCGGCGGGGTTAGACGACGGCTTGCCGTTGATCCAATCGCCGCGCTCCATGGTTTGGCCACCGTAGCCCCAGGCCGAAATGCCTTTAGAGTCGGCGACTTGACCCTTCACGTGGAAGCCCGCGATCAGGAAGTTGTAGCCCTCATCTTTGAGGTATTGGAAAATCGAACGCGTGTCTTGGCCCATCAGAATGGCGTGCGACGGATCGTAGTGAATGCGGAACTGGTCGCCCACGCCGTGCTTCTCGCAAATGCGGTGCAGCGCGATCCAAGGACCCGGGGCATACGCGATGTTGTTATGCCATTTGTCGGTCACGTTCCAACCCGGCATGGGGCATTGCTCCACGCGGTAGGTCAGACCACGCGCCTTGGCTTCTTTGAGCATCGGCACGAACACTTCTTCGAACATCTGCAGGTTCTGATCCATGTCCAGTTCGTAGTTACGACCCACAAACCCGCACACGGCATCAATGCCAAGCAACGCCGCCGTATCGAACACGCGCAGCATGAAGTCGATCTTCTTTTGGCGGATCGCCTTATCCGGGTGCAAAAAGTTGTCGAAGTACGCGATGTCGGACATACCAACGCCCGTCGCCTTCATCGCAGCCTGCACGCGGTTTGCGCGCTCTTTCGTGAACGGCTGACGCAAATCGAGATGGTTGGCCACAGGGTCGAGCATCGCCTCGGCCGGAATATCCGACTCGGAGGGGTGCAGTGCCGAGGACAACTGAATGTACGGCGAGCCAATGTCTTTGGAAAACTGAAGCCAATCTTCGATGGCCAAATCGGGGTCTGCATCGCGCTTGTCGCGAGGGGTCAATTCCTGCAGAGCCGCCGTCAAAATGCTGAGCTTCATCGGTTTCGGTTCAAACGCCTTCACGGCCATGCGCGGCTCCTTCTTCGACTTGTTTTCACTGGTAATACGACCATCTCCCAAACTATGGAGGGATGGCCCGGATCGGAGCGCTGCGGGGATACCGCGCAACCTGAAACCCGGGGGGCATAGTATAGATTCAGGGGGGGC
>JBIIWL010000042.1:0-10557 GCA_044338885.1 Fibrobacteria bacterium | reverse complement strand
TCTTTTTACTTGCGGTGCCGACGATGGCGCAGAACTGGGCGCGCGTCACAGGTGTCGACACGGCGCGCACGATTTATGGCTTGGGGCGTCATGAAGGCGTTCGTTATGGAGCGAGTGATTCGCTCGTCTACCGCAGCACCGATGGATTGACGTGGGAGCAGACGGCGACCCAGCCGGCTCCTGGTCATATGATTTACGGCGTGTTCGCCTCTCACGCGAGTGGCCTGTACGTCGGCACATTTGAAAACGGCGTCTTTCGCACCACCAACGGAGGGCAAACGTGGACGCCGGCGGGCACAGGGTTACCGAGCGAAGACGTGTTGGCCTTGGCGGCGCTGGGCGACAGCTTGTTTGTGGGCTTGGGTTTTTCGGGAGTGTATGTGTTGAACCTGACTACACCCGGCGCGTGGATGCCCTACACAACGGGGCTCACTCAGTTCGGTACTAACTCGCTCAGCGTGGTGGGGGACAGGCTTTACGCCGGGCTGGGTGCCGGATTTTTTGTGAGGCCGCGTGGGGCCGCGCAATGGACTTCAATCGATCTTGGGGCAAGTCTGCAAGTGTATGATGTGGTCGGACGCGGCGGTGCGGTGTATGCGGCCACCGAAAAGGGCGTGTATAAAACACCCGGCCCCGATTCGGTGTGGCGCGCTGCGGATATTGGGGGGATGAAAGGGTACGTGATCCCGAGTTTGGCGTTTCACGGTGATCGTCTGTATGCCGCTCTGAATTACCGCGCAGAGCATTGGGTTTGGTCTACCGACAATGGCGGGGCCCTGTGGGATGTGCGCGCCCACGAGTTTGCCGAAGTCGTTCAGTTGCGTGTAGACGGTGATCGCCTTGTGGCGGGACGGATCGACGGCCTTTGGTTCCTCGACCTTCAGCCGGTGAACGTGAGGCCTGCAGGGTGGGTGCGTGAGAGGGGACGTTCTCGCGATGTGCCTTCCGCAGACCGATGGCGGCTCGACGGTCGGCGTGTGCACACACCGCGCGCGGCGCATCCGACCGTCAAACGCCCAAATGACATACCTTTACCATCTGGCCCTTAGCTTTTTCAAAGGAAAAACATGCGTACTCAAGGTATCGTCAAGTGGTATAACGAATCCAAAGGATTCGGGTTCATCGGCGTCGAAGGTGGCGACGATGTGTTCGTGCATTTCAACGCGATTCAGGTTAACGGCTATCGCTCACTCAGCGAAGGTGCGGCCGTGACGTTCGACGTGGTCAAAGGCAAAAAAGGCCCGCAAGCCGAAGATGTGAAAGTCGTCGGCGACTAACGCTTCGGTGAGGCCTCGATCTCGCGATCACAGGCCTTTGTGTACAACTCAAGCAGTCGCACAAAAGTCGGCCCCGGTTTCCCGGCGCCGACTTTTATTTTGTCAACGCGCGTGATCGGCACGGGCCCGCGTACAGATGAACACAAAAAGGCTTCACTCATGCGCGCCACATCGCGCGGGAAAATTTCGCCTTCGCGGTGCGGCACTTTGGCGCGCTTCATTTCGCGCAGCAGTACTTGGCGCGTGATGCCCGGTAAAATGCCCGTATCAATCGGCGGTGTCACCACCACATCGCGGCCTTTTTCGCGGAAGACGGCGAAGAAACTCGAGGTGGAAAGTTCCGCGATCTCGCCGCGACCGCCCAGCAGAATCGCCTCGTAGGCGCCACGCGCGTCGGCTTCGGCCTTGGCGAAAATGTTAGCCAGGTAATTGATCGACTTGACACGCGGGTCGAGCCCCGAGGCCGCGGCTTTATTGATCGAGGAGATGGCAACCTTGACGCCGCTCGTCCGCAGTGCCGGTGCCGCAGGCGGTACCGGGGTGACCGTAACGATGAGCGAGGGCGGCACGGTGGGGTCGATGGATAAGCCGCCCACATAGCGGCCACGAGTGAGCGTGATCCGCACCGCCACATCGTTCATGCGGCTTTTACGGCACAACGTGGCGATGATGGCCGTCAGTTCGCCTTCGGTGACCGGCACGGTGATGCGCAGGCGGCGCGCCGAGCGGACCAGGCGGCGGTAATGCAAATCAATGAACTCGGGTTTGCCGCCGCGCGCGCGCAGCGTTTCGAACAAACCGTCGCCGAGCACTAGGCCGCGGTCGAACACCGAGACGGAGGCTTTATCAGCGGGTACAACGCGCCCGTTGACCCATGAAAAACCCTGTGGCGCGGGCTGTGCCGGCGCCACCACCCGAGGGGCCGACACGACACCACCGGCATTCTTTTTGGAGTTAGCGCGTAGCGGCAAAAGGTGAGACCGGGTTAAGAGGGTGGCGATTCTCGCGGCGTAAGGCGCTGCCTCCGCCGAGCAAGCCGTTGTATAATCCGAAGGTCACGCCGAAGCGTACGCGAGTGACCGGCAAATCGAAGCCGGCGATACGGACCGCCGCCAGTTTTTCAAATCCACCTTGGCCGTCGGGAATGCCCGAGAGCGCGCGAGCGCCTTCGACGTACATCAAGAACGGATAGTTGTGATAGATACGGGCATTGACCTTAAGGCCCGTGCCGACGCTTTGGAACCACCCGTCTTCGCGGCCGTCGACCTTCCACAAGGAGGGTGAGGCCACACCCACGTTAAACGGCGAGCCGTTCCAGGCGCGACCAGCTTCCCAGAACAGGTTGAGGTACAGATCTTCCATGAAGAAAATCCAATAGCGCTGATAAAAGTCGGGGATGAGAGGCTGGTTCAAGTCGGCGCTGAGGGTGAGCGATGTGCGCCCCTTGAGCGTGAGGTTTTCGATATCGCGCAGATAGGGGTAGCCGCGCAGCATCAAACCTTTTTCAAAAAAGTCTGAGGTTGAGTCGGCGGGGTTTGCCGCGGGCAAACCGAATACGCTGGAGGCGAATGTCGAGAGCACCAACGAACTGTTTTTCGCCCACGGCATGGCGCGGCCGTAGCTCATACCGAGGTCGAGATCTTGCAAGGAGTACTGACGATAGAGTGGCACGACCACGTTGTTCTCAAATTTGAAACAGTCGCTGGTGTAGGCGCTGTCGCAGGCAAACAAATCGTTTTGGCTGATGGTATGGCTGATGACGGCGGCAAAGCCCGACGGCGCGACCATGCCTTTGTCGTTATAGTCCGCGCCTTGCCAGGTCAACATGGTGTTTACATACAGACGTTTGAAGTAAGTGAAGGCGAAACCTTGTCCGCCGCCGATGTCGTAGAAGTTGAAGTCGTTCCACCCGTATCCTGCAGCCATGCGCAGCTGCGTGCCTTTGTCAGCATCGCCCACGGATGTGGCGTCGAACAAGTCGTACCCGACCGAAGCTTCAAGGCCTTTAAACGTGAGTGCGTAATCTTGACGGTCGACCACGTCGCCCGTTCCACCACCAGGTAAGAGGACGTCGCGGTTGGTGATGGTATCGTAGCTGTTGATGTTGCCGCGGAAGAAGGACGCACCGAGGTTGAGTGGCGTCGATTTGTTCGAGAGCGCAATGAACAGTTGCGACTCTTTGTCGGGCGATACCAGTGCACTGTGCTGGCCGAAGTAGTCGAACCCGTTTCCCACCTCAACAAGCAGCGCGCCGCTTAGTTCGTTTTTAAGCACCGGGTCGGTGAGATACCCCGAAACACCGACCAACCATTTCGTTATTCCATCTTCTGGGATCACGCCTTTTTGCCGGGTTGAGGCCATGGCTTCTTGCCCAAAGATGAGCGGCGTCACAATGCCACGGGTGGGCACGGGGAGGTATGCCTGGTCGCGCCCTTCAAAATCGTGAGTCTCAATGAATGGCGCTTGAGGTTTCGTCGCGCTCGAATACTCGTCCTCAATGCGACCGCTGTGCGCGGCGCTGGGCTGAGGGGCGAGGCCTGGCGTGAAACGGCCGGCGCTGTCGGCCACCGTCATCAGGTAGAGCGAAAACCCGTCTTGGTCGTAGTTGATGTAGGCGAGCCGTTGGCCGTCGGGTGAAACCGCGGGCGTAAAGGCGCCGCCGACCACATTGGTAAGAGCCGCGCTGGTGCCGGCGGCAAGGTCATACCGACGGATGTTGTAAATCCCGGTTTCGTCAGAGACGTAATAGAACGACTTGCCATCGGGTGCCCACTCCGGGTCGCGCTCATCGTGCGCGCCCGAGAGGATGGGCTTAAACCCTGTGCCGTCGGTATTGATCAAACCGACGTTGCGCGTTTCACCATTGAAGTAGGAGAACAGAATGCGCGCGCCGTCGGGGGAAAAGCGCGGCGCGTAAATATTAAAGCCGAACCGGCCGGCCAACGTATCTTCGGGCGGCCAGATGGCCCGTGCTTCGCCGTCTTCAAGCGAATCTTGTTCGGGTACGGGGGCCACATAAAGCCGGAAGTTCGACGACCCGCCGCGTACAAAGGTGACCGTGCTGCCATCGCGGCTCAGCGAGGGGTGCACCGCATTATAATCGCGTGTAAACCGTTTTTCGGTGGGGTCTTTCCGTTCCAAGAGCCCGGGCTTGCGGCGCAAGTTGCGCTGGTAAATATCGAGCGTGCGAATGCCGTTGGGGTCGAGGTCTTTGGCGGATGAAAACACGAAGGTGCTATCGTCGCGGGCTACATCGAAATACCCGCGCGCCCCGGGGATCGCCGTGAAGCGCTCCGCTTCTTTCTTGGTCGTATCAGCGAGCTTGACGTAGCCCAGCGTGGCGCGAAAATCGTTGCGCGTGCCGTTGCTGACGTAGAACAGCCCTGTTCCCGCCGCATCCCAGCGCGGGTAATAGTTGTAGAAGCCGCGACCGGTGAGTTTCTGCCCGGTCACCTGTGCGCCGATGGCCTTAACCTGCTCGTTGTATCGTGCGGTGAGTTCGGTCTTCCATTCTTCGTGAATTTGGCGATCCGATTTGCCGAGCACGCGCTGCATCGCTCCTGACATGGTTTGGCGGTGGATGCGTGAGTTCTCCGCCCACAAACGCAAGACGGCCTCATCGCCGTAACGCGCTGCGATAAACCGTGTGAGTCCGAAACCTTGCGTGTACGGGCCGAGCTCATACTCGAGACCATTGCCGGCAAACACATCCATCCGTTCGATGGGGAGCAGTTTGTCTTCTAGCACCGACACACGGAGCAACATATCGCGATGCGAATCCCACGCATCGAACCCCGCGCGCTCTGATTCATATTGGGCAACGCCTTCGGCGAACCACGCCGGTTGACCCATGAAGGGGAAGATGGTCGACAAACTGCCCTGCACAGGCTCGTTGTAATAGTCCTCGTAGCCAAGGACCACGCCTTGAATGAACGGGGGCAGCTTCGAACCCGACTGAATCGAGACTAAGTGCGCGAACTCATGCGTGACCACGTCGCGCAACCAGTTGTGCGTGCTGCGGACGGGAAAATCCCAATCGGTCGACCACACCGTCATGGTGTTCTGCAACGAGTTGGCCCACCCGTTGGAGAAAATGTCGTCGCGGACGACGAACTCCACCTTGTTGGGAAGACGCACGTTATAGCGTTTGACGACCTGCGGCGCCACGGCCTCGGCGATGCCGGCCACGTGCCCGGTGACCTCGGTGAGTTCGCGCGGGTAATGGAACCTGAAATGTTCGGTTTCCACCGTACGCCACTCGATATGGGCCGCATTGCGGTTGAGCGAAAGGGCGTGGGTGGTGGGGGGCATGATGAGGGCGCACAGGGTAAGTGCGGTCCACAGGACGCGGGCCCCCCGCGTCACACAAGAGGGCTCAGGGGCGACGGGTGCTTTGAATGTCGCGCCAAGGGCGCTCTGGATACGCGGAAACATGGGCGTATAGTGTACAAAAAGCACATCCCTGCCTAACTTGCGGTCGTGCCCAGTTTCACCGAGCGTTATCACGAACTCACCAAGTACCGCCCCGAGACCATCGATCGTCTCGGCGGCGCCCATTGGTCGGAGCAACCCGAGCCGTTTAAAGACGTGCCCGACGGGCGGGCTGTCGACCTGATCCCTCACCTGCAGGCTTTGTTCAAAGATGCGGAAGCCCCGCCCGACCCGCTGTTTCCGTGGTTACGCGATGAGGCCTTGCCCCCGCTAACGCGTCTGTTGCATTGCACGCTCGGGCTCACGGCGCGGCTCTCCGAAGGCGGCGCCGGCGGTCAAGACTTGTTTTTGCGAGCCGCGCCTTCGGCCGGCGGGCTCTACCCGACCGAAGTCTATATCGCGGTCCGCAACTACCCTGATTTGCCCACCGGCCTTTACCATTACCATTCACGCCGCTCGGCGCTGATCCCGGTGTGGGAAGGCGACTTTTTCGCCGACCTCAAACATCACTTTATGGCCCACCCAGCCGTAGCTGCGGCCAATTGCATCGTGCTCTTCACGGGCCTTTACGGCCGCAGCGCCTGGCGTTACAAAGAGCGGGCTTACCGGCGCATCCTTTTGGATACCGGCCATGCCGCCGCCAACCTTTTAGAAATGTCCGAGGCCATGGGCCTCGATGCCGTACCCCTAGCGAGCTTTCTCGACGAAGGTCTGGAAGAGCTGCTGTTTCTGGGGCGCAAAGAGGAATGCCCCTTATTGGGGGTGGCGCTGGGGCCCGGGGGATCCTTGGGGCCTTCGGGTGGGCAGCGGCCAGGACCGTCGCCGGAGGTCGCGGTTTTACGCGTCGACCCTGAAGACTCCATGCAAGTGCAGCAAAACGCCTGTGAACGCATCACCGCGGACGACGCCGTCCGCCCGCCGGTCCCTGTGCCTCCTCACCCGGATCTACCGGCGATGGCTTTTGAGGGCGAGTTTGCGGTCTTTAATGCGCAGACCGCCATTCTGGGCCGCCGTTCCACGCGTCGCTTTAGCGGCGAATCAATCGACCGCCGCGAGTTGGAAGACATGTTGCGTTTCGCGTTCCGCTCCCTTGGCGGGCGCACGGAGCGCGCTTTGCTCACCCGCGATGTGATTCGGTTTCACCTCGTCACGTTTACCGTAGATGGCGTGCCTGCCGGTGTTCACGAAGTCGACCCCGACACGCTCACGCTGACCCTTCGCCGTGACGGTGACTTTCGGGGTGATCTGCACGCGATCAGCCTCGGCCAAGACATCGCCTCCGATTGCGCCTTCGCCCTCATTTATACGGCTGATATGGATGCCCTCGTTTCGCGTTACGGTGACCGCGGGTACCGGTATGCGTGCATGGATTGTGGTATGATCGGTGAGCGGATTCAATTGTGGGCCGGTCACCGCGCCTTGGGTTCGTCCGGTATCGGCGGGTATTACGACGACCTCGCGAATGAACTCCTCGAACTCCCGCTCGGCCACGGCGTGCTCTACCTGACGGTCGTCGGGGTACCGGAGGAGTAGGTAGGGGGTAATGGGTAGGAGGTCAGACAAAACTTCCCCTTCGCTTTGCTCAGCACTCAAGATTGCGGCGTCTGGTTCGATCATCCTAGACTTTGCAAATACTAGGACCCTATTGCCCAAATACCCCCTACCCATTACCCCATACCTATCTTTCCCCCTCCATGCAGCTTCATCTTTACAACACCGCCGCGCGCGCCAAACAGCTTTTCGAACCCATCACCCCGGGGGTCGTCAAAATGTATTGCTGCGGCCCTACGGTGTACCACTTTGCCCACATCGGCAACCTGCGCACCTACGTGTTCGAAGATTTGCTGCGCCGTGCTCTTGAAGCGTGCGATTACACCGTCCAGCATGTCGTCAATATCACCGACGTCGGCCACCTCACATCCGATGCCGACACCGGCGAAGACAAGATGGAGAAGGGCGCCCGCCGCGAAGGCAAAACGGTGTGGGACATCGCCGACTTTTACGCTCAGGCCTTCTTCAAAGATTTCAGGGCCCTCAATCTCATTGAGCCCACCGCGTGGCCCAAGGCCACCGGGCATATCCCCGAACAAATCGCGCTCATTCAAGAGCTTGAGAAAAAAGGCTTCACCTACGAAGTTCCCGGCGACGGCATTTATTTCGACACGGCCAAGTTTCCCCGGTATCCTGAATTTGCGGGCCTCGATTTAGAGGGCATGCAATCTGGAGCACGAGTGGCGCATAATGAGGGGAAGCGCGGCCCCGCTGATTTTTCCTTGTGGAAGTTCTCTCCCACCGATGCGCAACGCGCGATGGAGTGGGAGTCTCCGTGGGGCCGCGGGTTTCCGGGGTGGCACGTGGAGTGCTCCGCCATGGCCATGAAGCTGCTCGGCGAAACGCTCGACATTCATTGCGGCGGCACCGATCACATCCGCGTTCATCACACCAATGAAATCGCCCAATCAGAGTGCGCGACCGGCAAGCCCTTCGCGCGGTATTGGATTCACGGCGGGTGGCTGCTTGAGGCACCGGATGAACAAGGTAAGGGCGGCAAGATGTCCAAGTCGGCGGGCGAATTCGTCACGCTCGACGTGCTCATCCGGCAAGGCTACACCGCGATGGATTATCGCTACTTCTGCCTCACCGCCCATTACCGCAACTACCTGAACTTCAGCTATAAGGGTATGGATACCGCGCGTGATTCGCTGCGGAACCTGCGCAAGCGGACCGACCCATTAATCGGCAAAGCCGCGCCGCTGGGGTCGGAGCGCGCTGAAGAATGGCGTCGCCGTTTCCTCGAAGCCGTCGGTGACGATTTGAACTTCCCGCAGGCGCTCGGCATTTTGAATCTCATGCTCAAGGACCCCGATCTACTCGAAGGCGAGCGCGCGGCCCTCGTTGTGGCCTTCGACAAGTTGCTGGGCCTCAAGCTCACCGAAGCCGAAGCCCTCGCACCCGCCCTCGAATTGCCTGCCGAACTGGTGCCGCTGCTCGCTGAGCGCGCCGCCGCGCGCGCGGCTAAAAACTGGGCCCGCAGCGATGAAATCCGCGATCAGTTCCGTGCTGCGGGGCTTGTGCTTAAAGACAACCCCGACGGGAGCGTGGGGTGGGCTGCGTTGTAGGGGCGACCTACCGGTCGCCCTGACAACGCCGTCTGTCCTAGGGCGACTTATTGGTCGCCCTCACAATACCACCCCACGCCCATCGTTTTTGGATTTCCGTTCCAAACCGCAACGCCTTTTTCTTCCCTCCCCCCCGATGTATCTTCTCCCTTCAAACATTGACTGCGAGGCGGTTCCCATGCGTGATTTCAGATTAGACGACGAGAAAGAAAAAGAAGAGAAGAAAGAGAAAGACGAGGGTCAGCCTCTGGCGAAAGAAATCGCCGAGTCTTTCATCAAGCAACGCAAGATCTTCTTGTGGGCCGCCGTCGAAGATGAAAGCGCCGAGCGCATCATCAAGCAGCTGTTGTACCTCGACTCGAAGAGCCACGACGAGATCACGTTTTACATCAACAGCCCCGGCGGCGTCGTCTCGGCAGGCCTTGCCATCTACGACGTGATGCAGGCCATCAAATCGCCCGTCTCCACCGTGGTGTGCGGTCAAGCCGCGAGCTTCGGTGCTGTACTGCTGGCCGCTGGCGCCAAGGGCCGCCGTTATGCGTGGCCCAATTCGCGCGTCATGATTCACCAACCGTTGATCTCAGGCCACATGTTTGGCCCGGCCTCCGATATCCAGATACAGGCCGAGGAGATGCTGCGTATCCGTCAGACGCTCAACGGCATTCTGGCGCATCACAGTGGCCACAGCGCCGACAAGATCGAGTTCGACACCGACCGTGACAAATTCATGACGGCCGAAGAGGCGAAGGCCTACGGTTTGATCGACATCATCGAGACGCGCCTATAATGATCGGTAGGGGTATGTAGGGGCGATTCACATTCGCCCATGCATACGCCCGCATCGGCGCGCTACAAACGACATGGGTCTCTTTGATAAAATCCGCGATGGGTTATCGCGCACGCGCCAATCTCTGACGCGTGAAATCCTCGGTGTGTTCGGCAAGGGCCGACTCACCGAGGATGTGCTCGAATCGCTTGAAGAAAAGCTCCTCGCCGCCGATATTGGGATCGACACGGCGACCAAAATTCTCGACGGTGTACGCGCCCGTGCGCGTGGTGGAGAGGTCTCCCCCGATCAACTCATGGAGTGGCTCGGCGACGAAGCGAAAGCGCTGCTTCGCGAAGCGCCCCCGCGCCAAAGTCCGCTCCCCAAGCCTTACGTGATCCTCTTCGTTGGTGTGAACGGCGCTGGCAAAACCACCTCGGTGGCCAAAATCGCTCACCGCCTCGTGGGGGAAGGCCAAAAGGTCTTGCTGGCAGCCTGCGACACCTTTCGCGCCGGAGCGATCGCCCAACTCGACACCTGGGCGCAGCGCGCCGGGGTGGAAATGATCCGCCACCAAGACGGCTCCGATGCCGCCGCCGTGGCCTTCGATGCCTATGCCGCCGCCAAAGCCCGTGGGCACGACGTGTTATTGATCGATACCGCCGGGCGCTTGCACACCAAAGACAACCTCATGGAGGAGCTCCGCAAATTGGTGCGTGTGCTCCGCAAGCACGACCCCGCGATCCCGCACGAAACGCTTTTGGTAATCGACGGGAATACCGGGCAAAACGCCTTGCCGCAGTTTAAGGGGTTTGGCGCCGCCGCCGACCTTACGGGCCTCGTGATCACCAAATTGGATGGCACGGCCAAGGGCGGCGCGGTGCTCACGCTGTCGCGCGAATTTGACGTACCGGTGCGCTGGGTCGGAGTGGGTGAGTCCTTGGATGATTTGATCCCCTTTGAT
>JBIIWL010000266.1:0-3005 GCA_044338885.1 Fibrobacteria bacterium | reverse complement strand
AAAGACATCTATTTAGCGTCCACAACATTGGCTGATCTTGTGAGTGTTTTGACTCATTTTTTCGCTGATCGCTGATCGCTGATCGCTGTCCTTACACCGCCAACGGCTGCAGCGAGTCGACCAGTTCGTAGAAGGCGCGGATGCGGCTAGGCGCGGCCTTTTCGCGCCGCCCGCGATACTTGATGAACGCGCAGTAATTGCCCCACCACGCGTGACACACGATGTGTTCGCGTTCGTCGAGTCCCAGGCCGCGCGTGACGTAGGCCGCAATGTGATGCGGGTTTTCGGCCAAGGCGGTTTTAACCGCCGCAATGCCTTCGTCTTTCAAATACCGTTCATGAATACCGGCGATTTCATCCTCGTCGATGCGGCCATCGGCCGGTACGGCGTTTCCCGATTTATCGGGCGTTAATTTGGTGCGCAGCGCGGCGGCAATTTCAATGTCGCAGCTCCCATCGGGGGCGATGAGATGCGTCGTCTCACGATGTTCCTCGACGCGCCAAATCTCGTCGTCGTTGATTTCAAAACAATACCACGCACAGGGCGACACGCGCATCATGAGAGGGGACCTTTGGCGCGTCGTGCCGCTGCTGCCTCAGCATCCATGCGGTTGATCCAGTCTTGCAGAATGAAGCAGGCGGCGACGCGGTCGATTTCAGCCTTATCGCGCTCCCAATCTTTAGGCCCCTTAGGGCGCTTGGAGGCCGAGCGGCGGCTACGCAGACTGTCCGCCGCCATCGAGCTGGTAAAGGCCTCGTCCTCAAGATGGATGGGCAAACCGAAGCGCTCCTTCAGTTCGGCCACAAAAGCGTCGACCGCTTCGGTTTTGGCGCCAGCCTTTTCAAGACCATCGGTGCGGAGCGGGTAGCCGACGACCAGCGCGGTCACTTTGCGTTCGCGGATGATGGTGGCCAGCGCGCCGAACGCGTCGGGTTGCTTTTTGCGATCGATGGTGGTCAGGCCGGTGGCGATCATACGCTCGGCGTCGCTGAGGGCCACGCCGATGCGGCGTTCTCCGAAATCGAGACCTAATGCAGGGCCGGGAATCATGAGAGGAAAGATAGATGGACGCCGCAAGGACGAGGCTCGCCTCGTCCGTCTATGAGGCACAAAAAAAGCGACCCCCGAAGGAGCCGCTTTTTTGTTTTCCTGATTGCTGACAGCCGAGGGCTGACGGCGAACACTTATGAACGACGGCGCGCGTTTTCGTCGAGGACGATCTTGCGCAAACGCATGTTCTTGGGCGTGCATTCCACGGCCTCATCGTCGTTGATGAACTCGAGGCATTCCTCAAGCGACATCTGACGGTGCGGGGTGAGCGTGGTCGCTTCGTCCGCCGAGGTGGTACGCATGTTGGTGAGCTGCTTGCCCTTGATCACGTTAATGACCAAGTCGTCGGCACGGTTGTTTTCGCCCACGATCATGCCGGGGTAAACTTCTGCACCGTGACCGATGAACATCACACCGCGGTCTTCAAGCTTCCACAGCGCGTACGCCGCAGCTGAGCCGCGCTCCTTGGACACCAGCGCGCCGGTGGGGCGCTGCTCGATGTTGCCCTTGAGCGGCTCGTAGCCTTTGAACAGCTGCTGGAACACGGCGTAACCCTTGGAGAGGGAGAGCAGACGCGTACGCAAGCCGATGATGCCGCGCGCGGGAATATCAAACACCACGCGGGTCATGACACCTTCGAGCGCCATGTCGAGCATTTCGCCGCGACGCTTGTTGATTTCGTCGATCACCATGCCGGCGTAATCTTGCGGGGCGTGGATGGTGATGGTTTCGATCGGCTCGTGTTCGGTGCCGTCGATCACTTGCGTCAGCACGCGGGGGCGACCCACGGTGAACTCGTAACCTTCGCGGCGCATTTTTTCGATGATGACCGAGAGGTGAAGCACGCCGCGACCCGCGACGCGGTAGCCGCCGTCTTCGAGCTTTTCAACGTGCAAGGCCACGTCCGACACGGCTTCGCGCTCAAGGCGTTCGGCGATGTGGTTCGCGGTCAAGAACTTGCCGCCGTCGACGCCGCAGAACGGTGAGTCGTTCACCCAGAAGCGCATGGCGATCGTCGGCGGATCGACGGCGATGCGGGGCAACGCGATCGGGGTCTCGTCGGCGGTGATGGTATCACCAAGCGTGAAGTCAGGGATGCCGCACAAGCAGACGATCTGCCCGGGGATGGCTTCAGGAACTTCCTTGAGCTTGACGCCTTCGGGGTAGAGAATTTTGGTGACGCGCACCTTTTTGGCCACACCGGCCGCATTGATATGCGTTACGGTCTGGTTCATCTTCAGCACACCCTGGCGCAGGCGGCCCACGGCCATACGGCCGAGGAATTCCTGGAAGTCGAGGCTGGTGATCTGCAACAGGGCGGGGGCATCCGGCGCGCCCACGGTGGGGGCGGGGATGGAGTCGACGATAAGGTCGAAGATCGGCACGAAGTTGGAATCCGGGTCTTCCATACGGCGGCGGCTGGTGCCGTTACGGCCGGCGGCGAACACGTACTTGAAATCGAGCTGTGCGTCGCTGGCACCGAGGTCGACAAAGAGGTCGAACACTTTGTCGAGGGCCAAGGCGGGCTCGCAACCGGGGCGGTCGATCTTATTGATGACCACAGCGATGGTCAGACCGAGTTCGAGCGCCTTCTTGGTCACGAAGCGCGTCTGGGCCATCGGGCCTTCAAAGGCGTCCACGATCAGCAAGGCGCCATCGACGGTGCCGAGCACGCGCTCCACCTGGCCGCCGAAGTCGGCGTGCCCGGGGGTATCCACGATGTTGATCAGGTGCTCTTTATAGACCGCCGAAGCGTTCTTCGAGAAAATGGTAATCCCGCGTTCGCGTTCCTGGTCGTTGGAATCCATGACGCGCTCGCTGACCACTTGGTTTTCGCGGAAAGCGCCGCTCTGCTTGAGCAGGCCGTCGACGAGCGTGGTCTTACCGTGGTCAACGTGGGCGATGATGGCCACATTGCGAATATGCGAGCTGTCCATGAAGAATCCTTGGAACGT
>JBIIWL010000265.1:0-3006 GCA_044338885.1 Fibrobacteria bacterium | reverse complement strand
CGTCAGTACTTGGGCGACGAACTGATGGCTGCCCACGCGAACATTTTCAGGCGAGGTCACAAAAGCAATCCTGCGGGATGCTGTTTGTGCGCGGGCCTCTGCCGTAGTCGCAATGGTGCCATCGGCGTTGATCGTCAATTCGGAAAGCCAGGGATGTTCGCTCTCAACGAGTGCGCGCGCGCGCAACAAGAGGGCTTGGTAGCCGACATGGCTCATGAGTGTCACAAGGTGAGGGCGTAGTTGGTCAAGCACCGCCAAACGAGACGCGAGTTGTTGGGGCGGTGTCTTTTTTGAAGTCGACTGATGACGCGGGGTCACAGTGGTAGTCCGGTTCGCCTCATACGCGATCAACCTGCGTGTGAGTTCCAACAGGTGTGGAGGGATCGGCGTCATGAGGGGCGGCTCATCACAATGAGGCATGCGGAGGGCCGGTGGGCGTCAATAGGCCGCACCTGTGAAGGAGGGGCGCTCTGACTAAAGCGATTCGTGCGTTTTTGCTGGCGTCGTCGCTCATGGTGAGGCCTCCTTCCGTGTTTAAACTAGGTAACGCGATCGCACGGTACTGTAAATATTGGTGGGGAGACCGCGCATTGGGCGAATACCGTATGTTTTGGGTCAAATCCGCGCGGGGGTGGTACATTTTCTAATTTGTGGTTTCGATGAATCGTGTTCCGGGGGCGTAAAGGTTTCGACGGGATCGGATGAGTCGAAAGTTGCATGCCGAGGATCTCTAGTTGGCCTCGTAAATCACTCTAGGGAAAACACAAATGCAGAAGAATCCAATTCTTACGCATTGGCTGCCTAACTAAACACTAGGTGCCACGGGTTCCGGGGATGGCGTCTCAGCGCCTCGGAGTCTGGCATAACCCTGAGGCTGGGCCCCACAAGTCGCCTGCGGTGTGGGGTCGAGATCAGCGGGCTGGTTTTCGGGGGAGCCGATCCTTAGGGCGACCCCGGGAGCGAGATTAAATCAAGGGAAACGCATGTAGGAGCGATCGGTAAGTTCATTTCGGACGCGGGTTCGATTCCCGCCGCCTCCACCAGTCGATTGGGTGGTGGAACCGGAGATACGGTTGAATCGAATAAGAGGACGGCGGCAACGCCGTCCTTTTTTTGTGCGCATGACCGACTCTTTCTGTGTCCATGGCACTCCTTGGGCACTTGACCCCATAATTTGTGAGGGTGTGACGTGGTAACCTGCTGACAGGCTTGCGTTTTGCAGGCCTGAACTCCACGGAGATTCCCATGACACAGCACACTCAAAACCAAGATCACAACAAGGATCATGACCAAAACAAAGGTCATGACCAGAATAAGGATCACGACCAAAACAAGGACGTGCACCCGAACAAAGAACAGCAGCAGAACCAGGGCCAGACCACGACTCGTGATCAAGAGCGAGACTCTCAATCACAGGGCGCGGGCCAGGGCAAACAGGGTCGTGCTGCCGCCGCTGACGAAGTCGGCGATGAAGAAGATGAAGACCGCGTCCAAGGAGGACGCAACCAGCGTTAAGCTGGCCTAACCCCCCACCGGCGGTCGAATCTGGGTGTCGCCCAAGTACCCGATTCGACCGCTCCTGCGCCCCCTTACGGCCCCTTGGCCCCCCCCAAAAATCGCCCTTTTTGTATGTTCTGTGACGCCTCGGGGTGGTGCTGACCAGAGGGCACCCCACGCCGCAGCTGTTGCATAATGGCAGACAGCTCCCTACCTTACGAGCGTGACCTGAAACACCACAATGATGAATTGCGAAGGCTGCCTCATGATTGAAGTTGATGGCTTAACCAAACGATACGGCAGCACTCTCGCCGTAGACGATATCTCCTTCCACATCCGCAAGGGTGAGGTTGTGGGCCTGCTCGGCCCCAATGGGGCCGGTAAAACCACCACCATGAAAATCCTCACGTGCTACATCTCCGCCACCGCCGGGCGCGCGTCCATCAATGGGTTCGACACGTTCGATCAGCCACTTAAGGTGCGCGAACAAATTGGGTATTTGCCCGAAAGCTGTCCGCTGTATCACGACTCGGACGTGGTGACCTACCTCGGGTTTTGCGCCGACGTACGGGGCATTCGCGCCAAGGACCGCAAAGCCGCGCTCGACCGCGTGATCTCGGATTGCGCCCTCGACGGCGTGCGCTACAAGACCATCGGCCACCTGTCCAAGGGTTACCGCCAACGCGTGGGCCTTGCGCAAGCGTTGCTCCACCGCCCGCCGGTGCTCATTCTTGATGAACCGACTTCGGGCTTGGACCCCAACCAGATCCGCGACATTCTCAAGCTCATCACCAATTTAGGGCAAGAGCATACCGTCATTCACTCCACCCATATTTTGTCTGAGGTCGAGGCAACCAGCGACCGCGTGTTCATCATCAACCGTGGCCACATCGTGGCCCAGGGCACGCCGCGCGCGTTGATCGCCCGAGGGTCAGGGCCGGTGGTGTACGTGACCGTGCACGGCGTAACCCCTGACGCGGTTTTACAGGACGTTCAATCGGCCTCGTTCGTGCACGCCGCCGAGACGGTCACGGGGGCGGGGGAGTCACAGGGTGGCGAAGGCGGCACCGTGCGTTTGGCCGTTCACGGCCAGGGTGGGGCAGACGTATCGACCGACTTGTTCCGCTTCGCGGTCGACAAGGGGTGGGTGCTTTCGGAACTGCGCACCGAGACCGCCAAACTCGAAGAGATCTTTGCCAACCTCACAAAGGGGGCCTTATGAAGTTTGCCCACGTTGCGGCACTCTACCGTAAAGAGCTGCGCAGCTATTTCGCATCGCCCTTAGGGTATGTCTTTATTCTGTTCTACGTGCTGGTTTCCAACGGCTTCTTCTTTTTCATTCAGGACTTTTTCCGCGCGGGTCAAGCCACCATGCGACACTACTTCCTGATCATGCCGTGGATCTTTCTGTTTTTTATTCCTGCCGTCACGATGCGCCTGTGGGCCGAAGAACGCAAGACCGGAACTTTGGAGCTTTTGCTCAGCATGCCTCTTCGCGAATCCGAAGTG
>JBIIWL010000032.1:0-11930 GCA_044338885.1 Fibrobacteria bacterium | reverse complement strand
GCGCGTTCACGATTTACCCCAAGACCAAAATGGGCAACCAACGCATGGTTGATCTCATTAAGAAGTACGGCCCCGAGCGCATGATTGTGGATAGTAGCGCCGATTGGGGCGTCAGCGACCCGCTCGCTGTGCCTAAGACGGCCAACCTCATGATGGAGCAGGGCGTACCGCGCGAACATGTCGATCTCGCATGCTATGGCAATGCGCTTAAGGCCTATGGTCAGAGCGGACAGATGAGCGAAGAGCACTGGCTGGCGCCTGCCGCGGGCGATGATCGCCTCAAGTTGTTTGAAGGCAATAGTGTGTGGCGCGGCAATGCCGCACCAGTGGATGACGACCGTTTGATCGTCTAAGGTTAATCCTCAAGTCAATAGAACCCACAAAAAAACGGACCCTCGCAAGACGGTCCGTTTTTTGTGCCCACACCCCGAGTCTCAACCCCCACCCCCATAAAAACCATGGTTAAAAAAAACCGGAGCCCCCCTTGCGGGAGACTCCGGCCAAAACCCGGGGACAGGAGAGGGGGAGAGAGGTTTCTCGGAGAATCTCCAGGTTTTTTCTTTCCTGTTTTTTAATCTACCCCAACATGGCGAGTTCGTGTGCCTCTTCCATCGACCGAAGTGCCGCGAGGCCTTTTTCTTTGATTTGGCGCACGCGTTCTTTGGAAAGGCCGATAACTTCGCCGATTTCTTCCAAATTCAACGGTTCTTGCCCGTTCAATCCGAAATACATGCCCAAGACGGTCTTTTCTTGCTCAGGCAAGCGTTGCAACAGGACCGTCACCTGACGTTTTTTGGATTCTTCTTGAATCGGGGCATCAGGGGATTCCGTGTGACCATCTTCGATCATGTCGAGGACCGAGGTGCCTTCTTCGTTGCCGATGGGGTCGTCCAAAGACGCGTGACGGAGGCCCATTTCGATGATTTTTTCGATTTGGCGGCCTGTGTAGCCCATTTTCTTGCCTAAAGCCTCGGTATCCATGATGAGCCCGCCACCGACGGTCTGGCGCATGGAAACGTTGTGCTTAGAGAAGCGGCGCAGGATCAGCTCCTTTTCGGCGCTAATGCGGACGAGGCGGGCCCGTTCGGCAATGGCGCGGGTGATCGACTGGCGGATCCACCAGACGGCGTAGGAGATGAACTTGAGGTTGCGGTTGATGTCGAAGCGTTTGGCGGCTTCAATCAAGCCGAGGTTACCCTCGTTGATGAGTTCGGGCAGGGAGAAGCCCTGGTTCTTGTACATGAAGGCCACGTTGATGACGAACTTGAGGTTCGAGCAGACGAGGCGGTTCATGGCGCGCTGGTCACCCTCTTTCACGCGGCGGAGGAGTTCGACTTCTTCGGGGCGCGTGAGCAGGGGGTACTTGTTGATGTCCTTGATATACTGATAGTAGAGCGTCGCGCCTTCCCAGGCTTCCATCGATGCATGTGTCATGGTCAGATCCTTGGTTCGGGTTTATGGATCAAACATATGCGGGACAGAGCTTACGTTTGTCACGGAATGGTCATTACGGCGCATTTTTTCACGCCAAGATCGGTGACGGGTGCTAACTTTCACCCCCCGCCCCCCGTTCAAGGCCGCACGGGGCGCCAAATTCTGGAGTTTACCGTGAATTTCGCCGAAATTATCGCATCCGAGTCAAAAATCCCTCTCGAGGGCGTTCGCAACACGCTCGAGCTGTTCGATCAGGGAGCCACCGTTCCCTTTATCACACGTTACCGTAAAGAAGCCACGGGCTCTCTCGACGAAAACGCGATTCGTGTTATCGAAGAGCGTTACGCGTATTACAAAGAGCTTTCTGAGCGTCGCGTGACGGTCCTCAAGAGCATCGAAGAGCAAGGCAAACTGACGCCTGAGCTTCGTGCCAAGATCGAGGCCACGCTGTCCAAGACGATTCTGGAAGACTTGTATCTCCCCTACAAGCCGAAGCGCCGCACGCGTGCCATGGCCGCCAAAGAGGCGGGTCTCGAACCGTTGGCTCGTATTCTCGCCGCGCAAGAGGCGATCGGCGACAAGACGCCCGAACAAATCGCGGACGAATATGTGAACGCCGAAAAGAACGTGCCTGATGCCGCCGCCGCCCTCAAGGGTGCGCTCGATATTCTGGCCGAAGAGTTTGCGGAAGATTCCGACACGCGCGCCCTGGTGCGCGAGATCGCCTTTAAAGAAGGCGTGTTGGCCACTGTGGCCCGTAAGGATTGGGAAGGCAAACGTTCCAAGTTCGAGATGTATTACTCGTTCAAGGAAAAGGTCAAGACCTTGCCCTCGCACCGTATTCTCGCCATCCGTCGCGGTGAAAAAGAGAGCGTCCTGAAAACAGAACTGTGGCTTGATGATGAGAAGTTGTTGCCGTTGCTGCAAGAACGCATCGTGCGCCCGAACTCGCCGTTCCGGAACGATCTGGAAGCCATGGTGCGCGACGCGTACGACCGCTTGCTCAAGCCCGCGATCGAGACGGAAACCCGCTTACACCTGCGCGAGCGCGCCGAGATGGAAGCCTTCAAGGTGTTTCAGAAGAATCTCTCCGAAGTGCTGCTGGCCCCGCCGGCCGGCTCAAAAGTGGTCATGGGCGTTGACCCGGGCTTCCGCACGGGTGTGAAGCTTGCGGTGATCGATGCGACGGGCAAGCTGCTTGAGCACCGCGTGATTCAACCGTTGCAGAACAAGCAGGTTGAAGCCGCGACCACGATCTTCCTCGCGATGGTCGAAAGCTTCAAGGTTGAACTCGTGGCCATTGGCAACGGTACGGCCTCGCGTGAAGTGGATGCGTTCGTCTCCGAGGCGTTCAAGCAACTCGAGGCCCCGCCGATCAAGGTGATCGTCTCCGAAGCCGGCGCCTCGATCTATTCGGTGTCGCCGATTGCCGGTAAAGAATTCCCGGACCTCGACGCGACGATCCGCAGCGCCGTATCGATCGCGCGCCGCGTGCAGGATCCGCTCGCCGAACTGGTTAAGATTGAGCCGAAGTCGATTGGCGTGGGTCAATACCAGCACGACGTGAGTCAAGGCGAACTGAAGACCAAGTTGGAGCAGGTGGTCGAGTCGTGCGTGAACCGCGTGGGCGTCGACGTGAACCAGGCGTCCGAACCCCTGCTCGCGCAGGTGTCGGGCGTGAACAAGGCGTTGGCCAAGAGCATCGTGGACTACCGCAACGAACACGGCGCATTCCCCTCGCGCGCGGCGCTCGTCAAAGTGCCTCACTTCGGCCCCAAAGCGTTCGAACAGGCGGCGGGCTTTTTGCGCGTGCGCGAGTCGGAAAACCCGCTCGATGCCTCGGCCGTTCACCCGGAGCGTTACGAACTCGTCAAGACCATGTGCGAAGAAGCCGGTGTGCCGCTCAAAGACATGATCGGCAATGCCGAGGCTGTGCGTAAAATCGAATTGGGCAAGTACGCGACGAGCGATGTGGGCTTGCCGACGTTGACCGATATCGTGACCGAGCTTGAGAAGCCGGCGCGCGACCCGCGTTCGACCTTCGTGTACGCACGCTTTAGCGCCAAGGTTCAGGATCTGAAGGATCTTCAAGAAGGCATGAGCCTCGAGGGCGTGGTCACCAACGTGACGGCCTTTGGTGCGTTCATCGATATCGGCGTTCACCAGGATGGCTTGGTTCACGTGTCCGAACTGTCCGACAAATTCGTGGCCGACCCGTCTAAGGTTGTGGCCCCGGGTCAGGTCGTGCAGGTTCGTGTGCTCGGCGTCGACATGGAACAAAAGCGGATCTCGCTCTCCATGAAGAAGGCCCCGACTGGCGAAGCCGGTGCGCGTGGCGAAGGTCAAGCCCAAGGTCGTGGCGGCAACAATCGCCCCGGCGCCAAGGCCCCTGCCAAGCCGAAGGCGACCATGGATCAGCTGTTGCAAAAGTTCTCGGCCACGGGGCCGCAGAAGCAGAACAACATCAAGCTGGCCGTTTCGCTCAAGTCGCTCATGAGGTCTGGCCGCTAATACGGAGGTTGCGACCGTTCTGAACGGTTTCGCGCTTTAATTGGAACCCCGGTGGCGATAAGCCATCGGGGTTCTGTATTATTGGGGCATGTCCCATCTTCTGATCACCGGTGCCACCGGGTTTCTCGGGTCTTCAATCACCGCCAAATTTTTGGCGGAGGGGTGGACGATCACCGTGCTCTCACGCAATCCCGATCAGGCGCGAAAAAAATTCTCGTCTGAGGTATCGACGTGTTCACTTTCAGACCTCACGAAGGATCCATCCGCTCGCTTTGATGCGGTGATTCACCTTGCGGGCGCCTCGATTGCGGGCGGTCCGTGGACGCAGAAGCGTAAGGGGGTATTGTGGCGGTCGCGCGTCGACGGCACGCGGACTCTCGTCGCCGCGCTGTCTCACATGACTGTTCCTCCGCCGGTGATTGTGTCGGCCTCCGGGATGGGTTACTACGGGTATCGCGGCGATGAGGTGGTGCGGCTTGAGGACGCGCCGGGGGACGACTTTTTGGGCCGCATGGCGGCGGCGTGGGAAACGGAAGTTTCACGCGCGGCCGCCTTCGGGGCGCGGGTGGCCCTGGTGCGCTTGGGTATGGTATTGGGCCACGGCGGCGGCGCCTTGGCGCCGCTGAGCCTCACGACCAAGCTAGGGCTCGGCGTTGTGATGGGGGATGGCCGCCAGTATTGGCCGTGGATTCACCGCGAGGATGCGGCCACCATGTTTTTTAAAGCTGTGACGGACTCATCCATTGTGGGTCCGATTCATGGCGCGGCGGGAGCACCGCTTACGCAACGCACCTTTGCGAAAACCTTGGCCACCGTTTTACATCGTCCGCTTTTGTTTTGGGCACCGGCCTTTGGGCTGCGCTTTGTGCTCCGCGAGTTGTCTGACCTGTTTTTACACGGGCAGCGGGTTGAGCCTGACTCGCGCTTTGAATTCCGCTACCCGACCCTTGAAGCGGCTCTGCGTGAGGCGGTTAAACCGTAGGTCGGCAATTGACGCGGTTTTCTTGTGGAAAACCATCACTGTTGCGATATATTCCCCTAAGACTGCACTGAGTCGGCCGGGCCACGAGTTCGAGCCGACCCGTTAGGGGATCATCATGCGTTACGGCCCGGCCACACCCATCGTCAAAACTCACACCCCCAAATTGATGCCCGTGCTTACGGGTTTGGTTTTGGTCGCGGCCACGGCGGTTTCGGCCCAAACGTTTTCGCGGGCCGACTCGGGTTGGGTGAGGCTGTTCAATGGCGCCAACTTCGATGGATTTTATTCGCGGACCTACAATGTCGGCGGTGTGAATGCGCCCAAGGTTGTACCGCCGGGCTCACCGTATACCATCGAATACCCGGGCACCGATACCGCCGCGATTCGCGTCGGCACCACGGCCAATCAAGGCAATATCGGGACGCTTGACACCACCTTTAGCCACTACCGGTTGAGTTGGGAATCGAAATACGATGCGATCAACGCCAACAGCAACTCGGGGCTCACGTATCACGTCGACGAGTCGGCCATTCGCATGAACAATAACTGGCCGCGATCGATTGAGTTCCAAGGCAAACAAAGCGAAATCGGTTCGGCCTTTTCGATTCAGCAGGTGACGTTTGATACCCGTGCGTCTTCAACAGGGCAAGGGGCGAATTACGTGGCGACTGGCGGTAGCGCAATCCGAGCGTGCGAATTCGGATGCAATGGACGGTGGTACAAGGGCAATCCGTTGATCACACCGTACGCGAGTGCAACGCCGACGGTTCCGCGTTGGCTGCGGTTCCACCTTGTGGCGCGGGGAGCCGATAGCGCGATTCACATTGTGAACGATACGACGGTAATGCGCCTCTGGAACATCCGCATCTTCAACGATTCGACTAAGCCTACAGGTTCAACGACCAGTAATTCCTCAGCGCCATCGAACAATACGCCCGCACGCCCGTGGGATCGCGGTGGCCTGGGGTGGCAAGCTGAAGGCGCCACCGTGCGCTATCGTCGGCTCGAGATCATGCGCATTCCGCCGACCACACCGATGAACGAACATTTCTTGCATCGGTTGTTCCTCGACTCACCGGTGACGAAGGTGTACAACTTAACAGAGCCGGTCCGTTGGCGCAGTATCGGTACCATCCCGTGGGTGCGCATCGAACAGCGAAGCCAAGGCGGACAGTGGACGGTGATTGCCGACTCGCTCCCGAACACGGGGAGTCACGCCTTTCCCCAATCTGCGAATTGCGCGTCTCCGGCTTGCGAGCTCGATTTCCGCATCAGCGGGCCTGACTACGTGTGGGGTGATTCCACCGTGGGTCGCACCACCTCCATACGCGCTGGGAATGTCCGCATCCAAGGCGCGCTATCCTTCGGCCTCGGTACCTCCACTGTGCTGGCCGGCCTGTCCGTAGGGACGCAAATTGAGATTCGGAATGTAGCGGGGGGGCTTATCCGTACGATGAGCATTGGTGAAAACAATCTCGTGTGGGATCGGCGCGATCTGCGCGGTGCGAAGGTACCGACCGGGCTTTACTTTGTACGGGCCCTCAATGAAGGCGTGCCGTATCGTACGGGAAGAGTTGTGGTGGATTGAAGAAGTGGGGTGTAAGGAGTAGGAAGTAGGAAGTAGGAAGAGGGAAGAAGGACGTCACACTACTCGATTCTACCTAGGTGCGGCAGCCAGCTCGGTAACTATCTTCCTTTTGGATCGGAAGACCTAAATAGTCCTTCCTACTTGGTACTTCCTACTTCCTCCTAAATCCCATGCCCCTCTTTCCGCTCAAACAAAACCTCCCCGCCGTTGCCGCCCTCGCTGTGCTCGGGCTGCTGGCAGTTGCACTAGTGCGCCGCCGCTTCAAGCTCGGCTACGTGTTGCTGCACGTGGCGGTCGCGTTGGCGGAACGGTGGCAAGACCAACGCGCCAAGGCGCGATTGGGTGCGGCCCTCGCCTCGTTTGAACCCGAGCCCGAAGCGTATGAGCCCTTGCGCTCTGAGGGCGAGTTGTGGAAGCGTAAAGGTTGAGCGCAGTCGCAGGCCTTTCTTTATCTCCTTTATTTTAGATCACGTTCTCCCCATCATTTAGACGAGTCCTCGATGACCACTGACGTTGCTCAATCTCTCCTCGAATTTACGGCCGCTGATCTTACTCGTCTCGCTGACGCAGGCATCACGGCACAGGCGGCCGCCTCGCAGCTCCGGTTACTGCGTGAAGGGATGCAACGTCCCGCTTTAGTGCGTCCGTGTACAATCGACGATGGTATTCTCATCCCCCCTGCGGATGACTTTGAAGCGCTCGGCATGTCGTACCAAGCGGCGTGTGCCGCAGGCCGTTGGGTGTTTTTTATTCCGGCCTCAGGTGCAGCCACACGTATGGCCACAAGTCTGACTGACCCTGTCGCCGTAGAGGCGCTTCGCGCGCACCCGTCGTTTGCGCGCTCGACCTTACCTGAACTTTTAAAAGACCCGGCGCGCTGGGCGAGTTTGCCAAAGGCCTTAATGCCCTTCCATCGATATGGTCACGGTGTGCGCACGCCGATCGAAGAGCACATTCGCGAAGCGGCAGCGTTGGCTCCCAGTGTGAAGGCGCGGTTGCACTTTACCATTTCTCCCGAGCACGAAGCACTCTTTGTTGAAGAAGTCACTCGTGTTCTCAGGCTGTTGAAGCCTCTGGGGATTGAGGCCGAGGTGACGCATTCGTTCCAAGACCCGGCCACGCAAACGATCGCGGTCGACGAACACGGGAATCCGTTCCGTGATGAGTCGGGCAATCTGCTGTTGCGGCCCGGCGGTCACGGCTCGCTGCTCTCAAATCTTGAAGCGGTCGCGCGCGACCATAAGGCGGATTTCGTCTGGGTCCGCAACATCGACAACATTCCCGTGGAACCGATTCGTGCCGCAGGTCGCGCGCTACGCCGGGCACTCGGTGGTTTACTGATGCGTGCAGCGGCTTCAAGTCCCGATCGCCCGGCACGCATCGCCGGTATGGTTCAAAACGTCGGCGAGCCCGGCGGCGGGCCGTTTTGGATCGAGGGCCAGGCCGGCCCACAGGTCCGCATTGTGGAGTCCGCCGAAGTGGACGCGGCGAATGCCGCACACTGGGAGGTCTTCAAATCCGCCACCCACTTCAACCCCGTTGACCTCGCCTGTTCCTTGCGTGATGGGTCTGGCACGGCGTTTTCATTGGGTGATTTTTCAGAACCGTCTTCCTGCTTTATCGCAGACAAGTCTCACGGAGGCAAACCGCTGCGTGCGCTTGAATGGCCGGGCTTGTGGAATGGGTCGATGGCGCACTGGACCACCCAATGTGTGGAAATTCCTCTGTCACAGTTCGCACCTGTTAAAACGGTGGCGGATTTATTGCGAGCGGAACACTTGGGGTAGTACGAAACCGCTTGCATGATTTCTCACCCGGCTTATATTGCGGAAAAGCCTTATTTGGAGTTGCAATGAAAATTTTAGTTTCGGCCTTCGCTTCGTGTTTGATCCTTGCGGGGGCCGGTGTGGCGCGCGCGCAAACGCCATCGGCGCTGGACAATATCAGTTTCTTTGGGCCGCGCGCTGGTATCTCCGTGATTCCTGAAACGCTGCTCGAGGATAAATCCACCCAAATGGTGAATTCATTATTTGGGTGGTCGATGGATATCCGCTACATGGCGAAGGGCAACTTCGAGGGTTTTGCCGAAGCGGGTTTCTTTTTGGAGGGTGTTGAGAACGGGGTGATTTATCCTGAGGCCTGGGGCTATTTCGGATTCCGTCAAAAGCAAGGGTGGGGAATAGCGCTGGGTCCTCAAGTCTCAGTCTACGGCGTTGGTCTGGGCATCGCGCCGTCTTATTCCTTTCGCGTCGACCGCTTGTTGATTCCTGTGACGCTGAACACCGTCATCACCGGCGGCGAACCGCGGTGGCAGCTGCATTTCGGATTCAGTCACGCGTCGGAGTGAATTCAACGGATCGAAGGCATGCCGAGTTCGGTTTACCCGGCTCACTCGTCAAAGCCCTCGATACACATCGCTCTCGCGGAGCGCGAGGATCCAGTTCAAATCATAGAGCCCGAACTTCACGCGCAGTTCGTGCGCATCCAGCCCACGCGCACCCCACGCCGGGTCGCCGAGTTTGGGCGCATCGCGGCGCGCACCCTCAAAATGAAACCATAGGTTGCGCTCTAGCTCTGTGGCCGCATCGGGCTTAAGGTTTTGAGCGTACAAGGTGTACAGCAACTGTGCCGCCGAGCGGCGGTGTAGGTCTTTCACCAACCCCTTCTCCAGCAGATCTTGGGCCGCTTTGCGTGCGGCCGGGGCGCGCGGGTCTTCATCGCCCGTACAACATGTATGCAGCACGCGGGCGTACAGCTCGTGGAAGTCTGGGCCCGCATACCCGGCGCGCCCCGCGTTCTGCAGGCAGTCAATCGTGAAGTAGTAGTAGCCAAGGCGGAATTGCGCCTCCGCCAACAAGTACCACCCGCGACCCATTTTGGGTGACTTTTCTAAACCGCGATCAAAATACAGAATGGCCTCGGCCACATCGCCCGCGCGACCGCGATTCAACAAGTACTCGCCATAGGCCAGTTGCATATCGGCCACGGCGTCGTCTTCGTCGGCGCGCGCCTTTAGAAACGCAACCCACTCTTGCTCTGGCCGCAGCTGCCACAAGAGCGTGGCTTTCGCGAGTAAGGCGAGGCGATGGCGCGGCTTGTTCGCCAACATGGCCTCGATGGCTTCATCTGCCTCGCGCCATCGCCCTTCCGCCATGCGCACTGTGAGGGCATTGCGCCACGCGCCATCAGCTGCCACGGTGTTGTTCTTCCACTCGGTCAGCCAAGCCTTTTCGGCGGTGGCCACATCACCGCGTAACGCGAGCATGACAGAGAGGTTGACGCGCATGCTCGCCAGCAAGGCGGGCGGTAGGTTTTTACCGCGTAAGCGTGACCACGCCTCGCTGGTGCGCTGCGGGTCGTTGTCCATAAAGGCGCGAAAGCCCTCGAGAAAATCCGCTTCGATGCGGGTCAAGCGACCTTTGGGCAGTACGGTTTGCCCCGTGCCCGGTGCGAGTGAGGAGAGCAACACGCGCGTATCGGTGGCGGCCAGTGTGTCGGGGAAGGCCATGACCCAGGTGACCGGCACGACACGTTGCGATTCAGCGGAGGTTCCCCCGATTGTTCCTGGTGTGGTCCCCGAAGGGCTGAGCGCCCTATAACGCACCGGCATGATGGATTCGAATTCGAGCCAAGCGAGGTTCGTGCTGCGTGCTTGGCCCTCAATCGCCAAAACCAGACCTGCCGTCAGGGCGAAAATGAGGGCGACCGGATGCAGCATCAGAGGAAAGTACTGAAAATGAGCTCACGGCATACAGCGTACAGCGAACAGCTTGCAGAAAAATGATCTGCTATTGTCCTCACCTCGGAAGGTTAGGTATGCCTCCCGTGATTTTTTTGGTTTTAGCTGTCTGCTGTCTGCTGTCCGCTGTTAGTTTTCTTGCCTATGGTACTTACTGGCCCCGAAATCATCCGTCAAATCGACGTGGGTACGATTCACATCGCGCCTTTTGTCCCCACTCATGTCGGTCCGAATTCATACGACGTGACGTTGAATGCCAAGCTGTTGGTCTACGACCTCGCACCGGGCGAGCCGCTTGACATGAAGCGCAACAATCCGGTGCGCACCGTGATGATCCCTGAAGAGGGGCTCGTGCTTCAGCCCGGCACGCTGTACATCGGCTGCACAAACGAAACGGCGACCAGCAAAGCGTTTGTACCCATGTTCGAAGGGCGTTCCAGCATTGGCCGCCTCGGCATCAACACGCACATCACCGCAGGCTTTGGCGATGTGGGGTGGGGGTATTTGCCCGACGATCAGGGTGAGCTTGTGTGTCAGTACCCCACGTGGACGCTGGAGATCGAGGTGGTTCACCCCATTCGCGTCTACCCCAATGTTCGCATTGGCCAGGTTTATTTCATTCGCCCCGAAGGCACGCTGCAGTTCTACAAGGGCAAGTACACTGCCCAAAAAGAACCGCAGGCCAGCCGCCTGTTTAAAGATTTCGAATAGGCGGCTGTAGGGGTGCGCCAACATGCGCCCCGATGCCTGCCCTCCACCCCACGATCATCATCTGAAAATAGCTTGTTGTTGACAAATATTGCCATCTAAAATGACAATATGGGACAATAAAACCCCTTTACAATGACACTAATTTCCGTACTGCCCTTTTCAGGCTTTCTTTAACATTTCGCCCCTCATAATCGCGGCATGCTTTTTTCTAGGTTATCCCATCGGTTTCAAGACCTTAACTGCCCCATTTATCCCCACAGGAGATGTCGTTCATGACTCCCAAAGACGTAATCGAGCTTGCGAAAAAGAATAATGTCGAATTCATCGACTTGATGTACGGAGACATGTTCGGCACGCTGCAGCACTTCAGCTACCCGGTCTGGCGTTTGGATGAGACCATGTTTAAGGAAGGCATTGCCTTTGACGGCTCGTCGATCCGCGGCTGGAAGTCCATCGACAAGTCCGATATGCTCATGATGCCCGACCCCTCGTCGGCATTCATCGATCCGTTCAGCAACCGTTCGCGTCTCAACTTGTTCTGCGACATTCTCGAGCCGCGCACCGGTGAGTTGTACGAGCGCGACCCGCGTTCGATCGCTAAAAAAGCTTTGGCCTACTTGAAGGCTTCAGGCATCGGCGACACCGCCTACTTCGGCGCCGAGCCCGAGTTCTTCGTGTTCGACGGCATGCGCTACGAGAGCAAGCCCAACATAGGCTTCTACGAATTGATCTCCAACGAAGGTCCGTGGACCTCGGCCGACGAAGGTTCGACCGGTCACAAGATGCATCACAAGTTCGGCTACGCTCCTGCGGCCCCGCTCGACACGATGACCGACCTGCGCGACGAAATGGTTTTGAACCTCATGAAGATGGGTCTCAAGCCGGAAATCCACCACCACGAAGTGGCCACCGCTCAGTGCGAAATTGGCGTGCAGTTCGACCAGCTGATTCAGGCTGCCGACGGC